>JABWCQ010000007.1 GCA_013360195.1 bacterium | reverse complement strand
TTTCGCGTTGCGCAGGCGCCGGAACACGATCGAGAACCTGCTGAAGTCATCCACCACACTGCCCAACGGATGCGTGCCCCAGTCGGGCAACATCAGCTCCGTCAGATCCGTCTGCCACAGTTCGTTCACCCGTGTCGTCTTGCGGTGATACTCTTTGGCCGCCGGAATGATCTGCGGCAGCTCCCGCGCTAACCCGTTGCGCTTAAGAATACGATAGACCGTGTGTGCCATTCTGTCAGGCCACCCGAAGTACCCGCGGACTCAAGAAGACACTCAACTGAGCAGGCAGAAAAAGAGAACGGCGAGTCATATGACTCGCCGCGTTCAGTTACAGTCGATTTGAGACTAGTCGCGGCTGTTGCGCAGCAGGATGAGTCGCATCATTTGGAGTAAGGCCATAGTCGCGGCGGCTACATAGGTCCACGCGGCGGCATTCAGCACTCGCCGGGCTCCGGCCACTTCATCGGGGGCAAGGAAACTTCCGTTGCCGAGAATCGCCACGGCACGGCTGGACGCATCAAACTCAACCGGTAATGTCACCAAATGAAACAGCACGGCACCGGCAAAAAAGATTATTCCAAGATCCATCAGCCAACTGATGTTGGGAATGAACATTCCGATGAAGAAGAGCGGCATCGCGGCCATACTGCCGATATTTGCAACCGGAACCAGAGACGCGCGCCATGTCATCGGCGCATACCCGGTTTTATGTTGAATGGCATGTCCCACCTCGTGCGCGGCCACGGCAAGTGCTGAGAGACTTGTTGAACCAAAGATGCCTTCGGACAGCCGTACCTTACGGTCACCGGGATGATAGTGGTCGGTCAATTCTCCGGCAATGGGTTCAACGGCCACATCGTAGAGACCGTTTTGGTCAAGAATTCGGCGCGCCACCTGTTCACCAGTCATTCCGAGACGCGAGCGGACTTCACTGAATTGGCGATAAGTACCCTTCACCTTGAACTGTGCCCACAACGCCAACGCGAAGGCAGGCAGAATGAGAATCATCGTCCAATCAAAAATCGGTAACATAGGTTCTTTTTAGCTCCATAATGGGTTTAATCAAATCTTTCCGGGAGTTGCGGTCGGCCGCGCAAATATTCTGCGACAGGCATGGCCTTGCCTCCGGAAGGTTTCACATACTTTAACGAGAGGGGATGGTCGGCCGTTCCAATGCTCATAGAGTCATGGAATAGCTTGAGTTGCGCCGCGGGAATCGGGCTTGCCTCAGAGTCGATCTGAGCGGACAGAATCTTCAGGCTGAATTGACCGGCCTTGGCAATTGCTCCGGGGAACGGAGCAAATGCACGAATTCTGTTCAGGAGATCGGTTGCCGGCAGATTAAAGTTCAGCAAGTAATCTTCCGGCTTAAGCTTCCGCGCGGTGGTGACTTGCGACTCGTCCTGCATGACGGGCTGGAGACTGATTCCGGACTCAAGAGCATCCAGGACTTCAACAAGCATGCCGGCACCCATGCGTGCAAGACGATCATGCAGGTCACCGAAACTCTCATGGCTTTGAACGGGAGTCCTCCGCTGGTCGAGGATACCGCCGCCGTCAATCTCTTCTGTCAGCCGGATTATAGAGACACCAGTTTCGGTTTCACCTCGAAGCAGAGTCCATTGAATCGGAGCCGGACCGCGCCCTTTCGGAAGCAGGCTGGGGTGGACATTGAGCGCGCCCCAACGCGGCAAAGTGAACATCTCATGCGGCAGGATTCGAAAGGCAACGACGATGAGCGCATCGAGGTTCAGGCCGGTCAGTTCAAGCAGAAAGTCCGGGTCTCTAAGTTTTTGAGGAGTGAGGACCGGTAGATCCTTCTCCAATGCGAACTTCTTGACGGGCATGGGCGCGAGCTTGCGTCCGCGTCCCTGCGGCCGGTCAGGGCTTGAAATGACGGCAACGACTTCATGGGCACTTTGCAGCAACGCTTCAAGAGTAGGCAACGCAAAAGCCGGATTGCCGCAAAAGGCAACACGCACTGTCAGGACTCCTGCGATTCGCGTTCGAGGCGTTTAAGCTTGCTGCTCAACAAGGCACGGCGAACCGGAGAGAGGTGGTCAATGAAGAGAATCCCGTTCAGGTGATCGATTTCGTGCTGCAGGACACGGGCGAGCATCCCCGACGCGTGCAACGTTTTGTGTTCACCTTCGAGAGTGTCGTATTCGACGGTAATGGACTCCGGCCGCGTGACGGTTTCACGAATATCCGGAATAGACAAGCATCCTTCTTCGTAATCGAGTGTGCCCGAGGATTCCTTGACAACGGGATTGACCGCGGCCATAAAGAACATGTCTTCGCGTTCTTCATCAGGAATGCCGACGACAATCAGGCGGACAGACCTGTCCACCTGCGGCGCGGCAAGTCCGACGCCTTCGTATTCCTCCATGGTGGCAAACATCTCGCGCGCAAACCGGCGCAGGTTATCGTCAAAGACGGTAACATCGGCCGCGCGCTTGCGCAGCGTCGGATGACCGTAGATGATAACTTTGTGGGTTTCTGTCGTCTCGTCGAAGGGCTTGTTCATCGTTGTAGTTTCGTACCGGCGAAGGCGTTTAATCAGGCGCTGATGACGCGCGCGATGGAACTGCGTTCGACCTTGATTTTGACTTCGTTTGCTATCTTCAGCCACATTGTATTCTCTTTCTCATCGATGCCGGCAATCGTGCCGTAAACTCCGCCCATGGTGACGACTTCGTCGCCCTGCTTCAACGCAGCGAGCATGGCGGCGTGTGCTTTCTGCCTTTTTTGCTGGGGCCGAATCATCAGGAAGTACATGACGACGATGATGAGCACAAACGGCAGTAATGCGCCGAGCATACTTGGAGCCTGCTGGCCTTCGGCTTGAAGAAGGGGATAGAAAACAGGTGACGTGAATAGGTTGGGCATTTTGCCTCCGGTTTAGGAATCTTTTTGTTCAACAGTCGGCAGGACGGATTCGAGCCACGACTTAAAGTCACCGGCTTCGATGTGTGTCCGGATCTGCCGCATCAGGTCTTGATAGAAATGGACATTGTGCAAAGAAATCAGTCGTAATCCGAGCAATTCGTCACAGACGAAGAGATGGCGGAGATACGCGCGATCATAGGTTTGACAGGTGTAGCAGCCGCAGGAGTCATCAAGTGGAAAAAATGACTCTTTGTGTCGGGCGGCTTTGATGATGACGCGGCCGTTCCAGGTGAATGCGCAACCGTTGCGGCCGTTGCGCGTAGGAAGAACGCAATCAAAGAAGTCAATTCCCCATGAGACGCAACGCAGCAAGTCTTCCGGAAAGCCAACTCCCATCAGATAGCGCGGTTTGTCCTTTGGCAGCAAATCAGCTGTAAGCGGCACGAGTTCGTTAAAGATGCTTTTGGGCTCGCCAACGGCCATTCCACCAATGGCGTAACCGGGGAAGTTCAAGTCGATTAGCGCGGCAGCAGACTCGCGGCGCAAATCGGGATAAGTGGAGCCTTGTACGATACCCCAGAGGTTTTGGCGATGGCCGTAGAGCAACGGTTGTTCGAGTTCGGCTACTTGTGCCATTCTCGCCCACTTTACAGTCAGTCGATTCCATTCATCAGCCTGTCCATGCGAGCATGGATAGGGCGGACAAAGGTCAAGCACCATCATGATATCGCTGCCGATGTGGCGCTGTATGTTGACGACGGATTCGGGCGTGAATTCGTGATAACTGCCGTCCAAGTGCGATTGAAAACGGACGCCGTCTTGGTGTACTTTGCGAATCTCTGCGAGTGAAAAAACCTGAAAACCACCGGAGTCGGTGAGAATCGGTCTGTCCCACTTCATGAAACGATGCAAGCCGCCGGCTTGTTTCAGAATGTCCAGACCGGGTCGGAGGTACAGGTGATAGCTGTTGGACAGCATCGCCTGCACATTGGATTCATGAAGCTCGCGCGGTGTCAATGTCTTGACGACACCCAGTGTTCCGACGGGAAAGAAGTGCGGAGTGTGAATGTCGCCGTGTTCGGTAGAAAGAACAGTTCTGCGCGCGCTCGTGCCGGAGGAATCTTCGTGTAGCACGCGGAACGGGTGCGCGGTTATCTCTGTTTCCGTATTGGATCCTCCCACGGCTTCACAACTCGTGCATAGGCCGCCGCGGCGTCCGTCGTCGGCAATTCGCAGATGAAGTTGCGGCAAATGTAATAGGTCTCTTTGCCATCTATCATTGATTTGCCGTCGAGAAGGGCAAGCAATGGATGCTTAGGAGGAAGACTGTGAATGAAGTCCTCAGTTACGTAGAGAATCTGCCGGTTGATCCGCGATGCGAACCCAACGTTTTTATGCGAAGGCTGAACTATGATAATCTGCTCCGGCGGAAACATCAGCCATTCGGCAGTTAACAAGGCTTGTGAAAAGGCAGTCGGCATGCGCTCCAGATAAGGCATTAGAGCGTTAATCTGCTTTTCTGCGCGTTCTCGAAACTTCTCTTCGCCGGTCAGGTAGTAGAGCTTGATAAAGAGATTTCCCGCGAGGGAGTTACCGGAAGGCATCGCGCTGTCATACAAGTCTACTGAGCGCACTCCGGCGACGGAGTCTTCACTCATATAATAGAGGCCATCACCTCTGGCGAAGCGGCGTTCTATTTCATCTGCGAGTTTATACGCATTGTCGAACCACCTGACGTCACTTGTCATATGGAAGAGTTCGAGACACCCATTTCCAAGGGACGCGTAGTCAAGAAGCAATTGTACCCGCAGTTCCTTATTACCAAGGAACGAATGCACTAACTCACCGTCGGACTCAAATGCCGAGACGAATCGTTCGGCAGCGGGAATAACAGACTTTTCTCCGGGCAAAGCTGAGATTAAAAAGCCATTCCAATCGCAAAGTATTTTGTCATCTTGCAATGGTTGGACACGGGAATCCCGCGCCTCCCGCAGCGCCGTCAAGCTTCTGTTTGACGACCCCTGTTTGAACAAGACTTCTCCGTCGTAGGCAAGAAGATTAGGAATGGAAAGCCCGTGTTCAAAATTGCCCTGTTCAGTAATATCGTATTCAGTGCAGAACGCTGATGCGTCATCTCCAAGCACGTTTTGAACCTGCTCTGGATTCCACAAGTAAAACCACCCCTCTTCGCCTTCGGAATCCGCGTCAAGAGACGAAGCAAAACCGCCTTCCTGTACGGCTAATTCACGAAACATCCAACGTGCTGTTGACTCAATGGCTCCAACTGGAATGCGCAATCCTGAATTTAGAGCGTCAAGCATGACACCTGACAAAAGCGCGTTGTCATAGAGCATTTTTTCGAAGTGCGGGACGAGCCACTTCTCGTCAGTCGAGTAACGATGGAATCCACCGCCAATCTGGTCAAAGATTCCGCCGCGTACCATTTTGTCCAGTGTGAATTCGACCATGTGCTTGACCGAGTCGTCACCAGTGCGGGAATAGTATCGCAGGAGCATGGCGAGTTCCATGGCGTGCGGAAACTTCGGCGCTCTTGAGAAGCCACCGTTAATCGGATCGAAATTGCGTTTGGACTCCGCGACCGCGCTGTCGAGCAGAGCGGGGGAGAGCTTGCTTTGAGCAGGGGCTAAGACCAGCTCCTCGTGTATCGCATTGTGCAACTGCGTTGCGGATGAAAGAACAGAATCGCGCTGAGTCTCCCACGCTTTAGAAAGCCCTTTCAGAACATCCATGAAACCAGGGCGGCCATAACGGGCTTCGGGTGCGAAGTAGGTTCCGGCGTAGAACGGTTTGCGGTCGGGAGTCAGAAAAACAGACATCGGCCACCCGCCCGAGCCTGTCATCTTCTGCACGGCCTGCATGTAGTGATGGTCCACGTCGGGACGCTCTTCGCGATCAACTTTTATGGAGACGAAGTGCTCGTTCAAGAACTCGGCAATCTGCTCATTCTCGAATGACTCATGCTCCATGACGTGACACCAGTGACAGGCCGCATAACCAACCGATAAGAACACAGGCTTGTTTTCAATTCGGGCCTTTTCAAATGCAGCGTCGCCCCACGGCAACCAATCGACGGGATTGTGCGCGTGCTGCAGTAGATAAGGGCTGGCTTCGTGAATGAGCGCGTTGGTGTGCACGTGTGGCTTAGCGGAGCAGGATGTAAGCAGTAATAGCGAAACGAATGCGATTCTCATTCTAATAATTCCCTATGAGATACCGCTCAACTCCCTGCATATCGTGATAGATATCAAACCTTGTAAGTATCGATGTGAACAGGCGTCGAATACGCCCGGCTTGATCGTGTCCAAACTCGAGCGCGAGAATTCCTCTTGACTTAAGCAGGCCGGGCAGCAGTTGTGCGATACGCACATAACACTCATCGCCCTCACTACCGGAAACCAGAGCGTGCTTGCGTTCAAAGTCTTTTACTTCGGTTTGCAAAGATTTCCACTCTGCTTCGCGAATATAGGGCGGGTTTGAAACGACGACATCAAAAGGCGCACCGCATTTAGCCGGGAAATTGTCATCGAACAGATCCGCCGTAATTGAAGCTATGTGTTCCGCGACTTCGTTGCGGCGAGCATTGAGTGAAGTGGATTCCACGGCATCGGGGTCAATGTCGGCGGCAACGACCTGACAATCCACACAGGATTTCGCAAGTGCGACACTGATGCAGCCCGTGCCAGCACCGATGTCGAGGATTCTGGCGCCCGACGGAACATGTTTGGATAGTTCGACCACGAGCTCTTCGGTTTCGGGTCGCGGAATCAGCAGTCCGGGCCGGGGGACGATTTCCACGCCGGCGAAGTCAAGTTTGCCGAGAAGATACTGCAGGGGTTCGCGGTTCGCCCGACGGCGAATCAACTCGCGCAGAGCGATGAGTTCGAAGTCATTGACCGGTCGGTCGTGCTGGACGTAGAGTTCAATACGCGGTACTCCAAGTGCATGCGCGAAAATCGCTTCCGCATTTCGGCGCGGAGATTCGATACCTTTACGTAGGAAGAACTTCTCAGTTGAAGCGAGCAGATCAATCAAGCGATTGCTATCGCTCACGCAACGCTCTCCGCCGCTCGATTAAGTTTCTCGGTTCTGTCGGCCATTCGCAGGGCTTCTATCAGCTCGCTGATGTCGCCCTCCATGACGCGATCGAGCTTGTACAGAGTAAGATTGATGCGATGGTCGGTGACACGATTTTGCGGATAGTTATAGGTGCGGATTTTCTCCGAGCGGTCCCCGCTGCCGATTTGGCTCTTGCGCTCAGCGGATAGCTTGGCGGCCTCTTCGTCACGTTTCATTGCCAGCAGTCTTGAGGTAAGCACCTTCATCGCCTTTGCTCGATTTTTGATTTGCGAGCGCTCATCCTGAATTGCCACGACCAGTCCAGACGGCAAGTGCGTAATGCGAACGGCAGAGTCTGTCGTATTAACGTGCTGACCACCGGCGCCGGAGGAGCGATAGACGTCAATCTTCAAATCCGTCGGTTTGATTTCGATGTCGGTTTCTTCGGCTTCGGGGAGTACCGCAACGGATGCGGCGGACGTGTGAATACGTCCTTGAGCTTCAGTAACAGGCACACGTTGGACGCGATGCACGCCACTTTCCCACTTGAGCATTCCGTACACTTCCTGACCGCGAATTTCCACGACAACTTCCTTGATACCGCCCGCCTCTGCTTCGTTCAAGGATGCGACTTCGAACTTCCAACGCATAGTCTCGCAGTATCGGGAATACATTCTGAACAGGTCAGCGGCAAACAATGCAGCCTCTTCACCACCCGTGCCGGCTCGGATTTCGAGAATGGCGTTGCGCTCATCCGCCGGGTCGCGCGGCAGGAGAAGCGTGCGAAGGTCTTCTTCAAGCTGCTGAAGCTGAGTTACGAGACTTTCCAACTCAAGAGACGCCATTTCGCGCATGGCACTATCGGATGAGCCAGCCAGTTCCCGCGCGCCATTGATTTCCTCGGTGACCTTCAGATACTCCTTCGCCTTCTCGACAAGGGCAGACAGTTCTTTGGCCTCTTTGAGCAACGGAGTAGCAAGGCTTGGGGTGCTTGCGATCTCGGGGTTCGAGAGCCTGGCCTGAATGTCATCGTGGCGTTTTAGAATATGTTCAATTTTGTCAAGCACTTAATTTGTTGGAGTAGGTTGCCAAGGGGAGTAGTTAATCCAACTAATTTACACAACTTCAAGTCTGAACACAAGCTTGGCAAATTGAGGTAGACGCAGTGCCCGGCGGTCTGCTTTTGGGAAATCATGCCTCTCGAAAAGGGCGAAGAAATTGGCGGGAACCGAGGAGGGGTCAGTAAGAGTATATGGTTACATGACATAACATGCTCAAGAATTATATGAGGTATTTCGCAATCTCTTGACAACATGTTATAGTTTCGCTAATTTTAGGACGTCTGCTACGGGTGGGCCGTATAAATTTAGGAAGAGGATGAGCATGAAGAAAATCATCACCGTAATTCTGGTTGTAAGTGTATTTAGTTTGGCGAGTTACGCTGCATTGACGCCAGTTGTGCCGCCGCAGCCCGGTAAGGGAATCTCGGCATTGACGCCTGTTGTACCTCCGCAACCTGGCAAGGGAATCTCGGCCTTGACACCGGTCGTGCCTCCCCAGCCTGGTAAGAAGCTTAGTGCTTTGACGCCGGTGGTGCCTCCTCAGCCGGGGAAGAAGCTGAGTGCTTTGACGCCAGTTGTGCCGCCGCAACCCGGCAAAAAGCTGAGCGCCTTGACTCCAGTAGTCCCTCCGCAGCCTGGTAAGTAATTAGAATTCGCGGGTTTTACCCGCAGCGACCATTGGCTTGAGGATTGCAATTCCTCGACCCAATGGTCGCTTTTTTTGTTTACAGCATTATCACCCTTGGTTTGCTGAGCGCGGCGCTCCTGCATCCGGCAACTCCAGAATGGGTTTGGGAATTCAGCTTTTTGGTGAACATTGCCATTCTAGGCCTGATGTCCCTACTAAGCTTTCTGGCTTTCCGACGAGAACAGCACTACCGCCACGTCTTTTTCGCACTCTGGCTTGTGTTCGCGTTCAATGCGCTGGGGGCACCGTTCATGACCATGTTTCATATCGCAGGTGACTTTGATAATTACCTGCGATACTATGTGTGGTACCCGATCATTGGAATCCACACGCTATTTGCGTGGGCGGTGACGACCATCACGGCAGGGTATATCGCTCCGCCAAGGAAGCGACTCTTGCATGTTGCAATTGCAGGTTTGGCTCTTTTCATCGTAGTGGGATGGTTGTATTCCCCCTACATATGGGATCCGCTGAAGGCGGTGGCGACAGCGGCGGACGGCTCACAGTCCGTAAGTTACGATGAAATCAATCGTTCCTCGGCGATTTTGAATGTTTACAGTCTGCTGGTACTTTTGGCATTCTATGTGCATAAGTACAAGACGGATAGACCTATTGGGGCATATGCCGACACGCTGCTGTTCCTGTTTGGAATTGCGCTGGCAATAGACACAGCGGAGATGTTATTGCCGTCGGCGGAGATGGAACTTCTGGTAGTCTCACAGTGGGCCATGATGTTCACGAACATTGCGATGACGGTTTGTCTGGCATTGCGATTGAAATTCAAGTCACAAACGATCGCTGATTACTATGAATCCCAATGCATATCTGATGACCCTTCTATTGATCGGCGGATTGGCCGGTTTGACCGCCTTATTCTACGGACTTTTTTTGATACGGAAAAGGTTGGGAAGAAGATATTCCTTGGGACCGGCTCGGCCCGAATGAAAGTACGGAGGACACCGACGCACGTTGCAAGACGGGCGAGTAGTTAAGGTGTAACGGAGAAAGGAGACCACGATGTTGGACAAGAACTGGATGGAGAGCAGATACACGATTGGATCGCTGGTCGCGCGCAGCGCGGCCATGCAGCGCGTCGTGAAGCTTGCCAGCCTTCAAATAGAAAGCCCTGCGCGACTATTGATCGTCGGCGAGACTGGCACGGGCAAGACTGTCCTTGCCCGCGCGATACATAATTCGTCATCTCGTGCAGGGAAGCCGTTTGTCGCAGTCGCCGCGCACAGATTGACTCCGAACTCGCTGGACAACGTCCTGCTGGGAACACCGGGCGAACCGGGTGTTTTCGCACGCGCAGAAGGCGGAACGATGGTCTTAACGGGAATCGAAGACCTCTCTCCGCTCGCACAAGAGCGGATTGGACAAGTGCTGGATTCGGGAGTCTATACGAACACCGCAGGACAGCGGGTCCCGGTTGAGACACGCATGATGTTCACCGCTCACAGCGGAGAACTTGCTGAGAGAATTTCACGCGGGATGTTCGCAGAGGATATGTACAGCAGGATTTCGCAAGCTGTTATCAGCATGCCGACATTGGCTGAACGAAATGCGGATATTCCATATCTGGTATCTGATGTGCTGCAGGCTTTCGCGGCACGTGAGCGGGTCACCCGGCCATCCGTTCCGTATCACTATATGGAATTGCTGACTCGGGTGGAGTGGCCTGAGAACGTCCGGCAGCTCAGAAACCATGTTGAAAGTGTGATGTCGCTTTCGAGTGGAAAGTTTGATCCTGAGATTCTGCTGGCGCACTTCGAAGAGATCGAGTCGCCGCAAACACTGCGCGGACTCGTGCACGACCTTCTGCAGAAGCTTGTAGCCGCGCCGAAGACTGCCTCGGCAATGGCCGGAGCAAGACAGTAGAGACATTCAACAATGGCAAAGAGAGAGCCGCCGAAGAATCTTCGGCGGCTCTTTTGACATTTGGACGAATGCTGACTACACCGACTGAGAGCGGTTGTTCCTTGTCACCATCAGACTTGCTGCAATCGAAACAGCGAGGATGACGCCGATAATTGCCAAAGACCATGTAATTGGAAACTTGCCTCCGAAAGCTTCGTTCAGCCAGACCATTTTCAGACCCACGAAAACCAGAATAAGTCCCAGACCGTATTTCAGGAGACGGAATCTTGTTACGAGTCCTCCGAGCAGGAAGTAAAGGGAGCGAAGGCCGAGAATGGCAAAGACGTTCGATGTGTATACAAGAAACGGCTCTTTGGTAATGGCGAAAATCGCGGGCACCGAGTCAACGGCGAAGATGATATCCGAGACTTCTATAAACACAAGGCAGACGAGCAGGGGAGTCGCGTGGAGTACACCGTTCAGGCGGACGAGGAATTTCTGTTCGTGCAGTTGAGGCGTAACAGGCAGGAATTTCTTCAGCAACTTGATCAGCGGGTTCTTGTCGGGATCAACACCCTTTTCAGGTGCCAGAAAGATCTTGACACCGGTCGCGATCAGGAAGATTCCGAAGATTATGACCAGCAGTTTGTACTGCATTAGCACTGATCCGAGAGCGATGAATATGATGCGAAAGAAAAGCGCACCGAGTATGCCATAAAAGAGGATTCGGTGCTGGAACTTCGGCGGGATTGCAAAGAATGAGAAGACGACCACGAAGATGAACACATTGTCCACCGCGAGTGACTTTTCAACCACGAATCCGGTCAAATATTCAAGCGTAACCTGCTTCGCGGATGCGGCCGCGTCGAAGCCGGGCAGAGCCAAGAGTCGCGCATCCTGCGGGAATTTCCACAGTGAGTACTCATAGAGTGCCCAGCCAAACGCCAGAGCAAGCACCACCCAAATCGTTCCCCACGTTGCCGCCTCCTTGAAACTGACTTCGTGAGCTTCGCGGTGAAACACGCCGAGGTCCAGGGCGAGCATGACAAGGACAAATGCGGTGAATCCGGCATAGAATTCCCAATACTCAGCAAACGGAAACAGTAAGACCTGTTCCAATCCTTCTCCTTATAGATTATTCAAGAATCAACTTGAGCACACGTTCGCGGGTAATCTGGTTCATGCACCACGCAGCGCCGCCCGTCCACGCGCAGACTTTTTCGCCGTGACCAGTCCGGGGCAAGCAGCAGGGAACACCAGCGGCGATTGCCCGGTGAGGCGGGGGGAATTGATAATTAATCTGAGTGCTGCCGTAGAGAACCAGAACTTTACGGCAACCGGCTGCAATTGCGAGAAACGATACGCCTGTATCATTACCGAGGGCCAGTTCGCAACGGTTCAGAAGCGCGGCACAATTTCTCAGGGACTGTTCAACGATGATGAATCCGGAGTTGCCGCCGGTCGGGAATTGAGACTTCAGAGAAGACTCATTTGGCCCGAGAAATACCAGGACACATCCGTGCGGGGATTGATTGAGCCACGCACTTCCGATTTCATGGAAGTTTGATGTCGTCCATTGCTTAGTTTTGCGTGCGCTACCGGGTATCAGGGCCAGAAAGCGGTTTCGTCCGGGGCAGTTCACGCGTAAGAATTCTTCAGCGTGGGCGCGTTCCTCCGAAGTAAGTCCGATTTTCAGAGGCGGGGTGTGACGGACCGGTAAGATGGCCCGCAACAGGTTCAGCCTGCGCTCAACGTGATCGGGCTCAACTGCCAGGTCGTTATGAACGCAGTGTGTGAAGGCCTTCGAACTGAGAAATCCGTCGTGTCCGACTCTAACCTGAGCGACAAGCATGGAGCAAAGGAGACGTGACCGGAAGGAAGGATGAGCATTCAGCACCAAATCGAATTTCATTGCATTCAACTCAGCGGCAAGTTTTCTTAACGGCGTGAAACCGCCTTCGGAACCGCGCTTATCAAACACGCGGATGGTAGTTAAATCGGGATGGTTTGCCACAAGTTCCCGCGCGCGGGGAGCTGTCAGGAAGTGAATTTCGGAATGCGGCCAAGCGGCGCGCGCGGCACCGATCAGCGCAGTGCTGAATAAGACGTCGCCAAGCCAGGCGGTGTCAATTATGAGGATGCGGGAGGGGTTGATTTCCATCTTTTGTGCATCCAGAACCATTGTTCAGGCGCAACACGAATTGCTTGTTCAAGCCGAGCTGTCAGCTTAGCCATGATCTCTTCCTGCGATTGAGCCTCAGAGATGTCAACCGTTTCAAGAACAAATTTATACCGTTCGCCGGGAAGCCGATAGGAAGACATGAAAATAAGGGGACATCCGGTTCTAAGGTG
The DNA here is from genome assembly GCA_013360195.1 of bacterium. Taxonomy (NCBI): domain Bacteria; species bacterium. The sequence goes on along the minus strand of JABWCQ010000007.1, from coordinate 160,533 downwards.
AAAGACAGCGGGGCCGCGGGGAGTAGAGCTTAGTTTACCAAAGAAGGGCACGAATACACCTTCCTCATGGGCGTCCTGGTCAATCAAGATCGCAACGATTCGATTCCGGTGGAGAGCAGAAAGAACTCCCTTGATGGCTTGTTTTCGCGGGATGATTTCGACTCCGGCGCGCCTGCGAACGTTGTCCAGCCACTCCTGGACGAGCTTGTTTCGTTGAGTCGTGACTACAAAAGAGACTGGGTAGCCGAGTCGGGCACATGCTGTACCGACCATCTCCCAGTTCCCCAGATGACCAGAGACGACAATTGCTCCCTTCCCGGACGCGACGGCGCGATCGAGGTGTTCGAGTCCACAGGGGAATAACCAATTTCCGCAATCAGACGCGGTTATCTTGTGGACCACGGAGAGGCTCGTCGCCACGGTCCCAAAATGTTCGAAACAACGCCGAATAATGGTAGATTTTCCTATCTGTGGAATCCCTGGAAAGGCAATCTCGAGGTTGCTGCGCATAACCGACCTGCGAATTCCAATAGCACTTGCAGCCCATCCCAGCGCCACCCCGCACCAGCCTCTGGCTCTTCTGGGGAGGAGCCCGAGGGCAAAGTACAGCGTTCTGACCACCCAGAACTGGAGATAGTGTGCAGGTTTGTGGCGCATGGAAACTCTATAGCCGTTGGCGGAGTCTAAGTAACAGAAATTCCCTTGCGTTGTCAACAGAGGGGAATCCACAGTCTTGCGTTTCTCTCATAGATTTGCTTAATTTCACAAGGATTGACCTATGCCAACGGGGACCACGGCATCTTCGGCACGAGTTGTGGCGGCTGATGCACTAACGGAACTGGAAAAGACGGAGGAGTATGCCGATGAGGTGCTTTCAAAGTACCTCGGTTCGTCGCACCTTCGTGGCAGTGACCGTGCGCTTGCAGCGGACTTGTATTGGGGGACAATACGCTGGCGGGGACGGCTGGACAGCATCCTGACACCAGTATTTCACGGGGACTACCGGCGGGCGGACCCTGTTGCAAGAATACTGCTTCGAATGGGCGCATATCAGCTTTACGGTCAGGACAGAATACCCGACCATGCTGCGGTCAGTCAGACCGTCGAGCTGGCGATCCAGCGACTCGGCAAGAAGGCCGGAGGACTTACGAACGCTATCCTGCGGCGGCTGGCACGTGAACGGGAACGCTGGAACACGCCTCCTGAGGGTGCGGATGAGCTTGCGCGGTTGGCTTTTCTGTATTCGATGCCTCGTTGGATCGTCCGCGAGTTGGTTGAGCGGTTCGGGCAGGAAGAGGCAGAGCTTGCGCTGGACGTAGCAAACCATCGGCCTCCGATAAGTGTATTCTTGATGGATGAAAGCGGCGCGGAGGCCTTTGAGCACAAACTTGACGAGCACGAAGTCAAGTGGGAGCCTTCGCCGTTTCTTGATGGATATTACAGACTGCATGCACCTTCATTCCCGGTAATTCAGCCTTGGCTTGATGAGGGGCGAATTACGGTGCAAGACGAGAGCGCGGGGCTGGCGGCGGCGCTGCTTGATCCAGCGCCGGGTGACAGTGTGCTCGATTTATGCGCAGCACCGGGCGGAAAGACGCTTGCCGCTTGGCGGAAGATGGGTGGAACCGGGGCGATTACCGCTGTGGACATCGACTCTGCCCGGTTGGTTCGTCTCAAGGAGAATTTGGACAGGGTGGGGGCGAAAAACGTCACAGTCGTGGAATCGGACGCCACAAAGTTTGAATCAGAGCAATATGACCGGGTGCTTGTTGACGTGCCATGCAGTGCAACGGGGCTGCTGAGAAAGCAGCCGGATTTGCGGTGGAGGAGGAAGAGCCATCATGTCGGATTGCAGCACGCGTTGCAGCACGAAATACTTGATCATGCAGCAGAGCTTGTTAAGCCGGGCGGAGTTCTGGTATATTCGACGTGCAGTATTCTTCCTTCGGAGAACATTGAAATCGTGCAGTCATTCTTGAAGAATCATCCGGAATACTTGCGGGAAGACGCACGAGGATTTCTGCCGGAATCGGTAGTCGGGGAACACGGAGATCTTGAAACTTTCACACACATACACGAGACGGACGGAGCATTCGCAGCGCGGCTGCGGCGAATGTCCCATTAGACATGACTGAACCTCGTGTGTCAGGCGGTCGTCTGCGCACGTTTGGCGCCGGCGCACTTCTCATTTTCTTGATCGTATTATTTGCGGGCATGGTGACGGATTTGGTCATCATGCCCCTTTATACTCGTCACGGAGCAGAGAAGCCAGTGCCTTCATTTATTGGCATGACAGTTTTGCAGGCCAAGACGCTTGCGGAGCAGGAGGGTTTTCGCCTCGTTGAGCAGCCGGCAAAGATCGGCGGTAAGGTCCCGCAGGGGACGGTGCTTGAGCAGAGACCGCTTGCCGGATCATTCTCGAAGCCGGGAAGAGTAATTCATGTAGTTCCGGCAAAGGAAGGCATGGCCACGGAGATTCCTGATCTGACAGGTTTAGATCAGCGGTCGGCGGAAATCGAATGCAGGAATCTTGGTTTGCTGGTGTCACCCTCAGGGACGAGTTATGATTTTTCCGCCATAGTTCCGCGAGGGGGGATTGTTCGTCAGCGCCCATCCCCGGGTTCACCGGTCATTTCGGGGCAGGCAGTGCAATTGACCATATCGCTCGGTCCGCGACCGAATGCAATAGTAGTGCCTTCGCTTGTAGACATGTCACTTCACGAAGCGAGACAAGCCATTTTGGAGGCGGGTTTGAAGTTGGGCGAGGTCACGCGCAAGCAAACGAATTTATTTACGGCGGGCACGGTAATCGCGCAAAGCCTTGCATCGGGGACTGAGGTCGAACAGGATACAGAATTAGATTTAGTTGTGGCTGTCCCGGAGAGCAGCTCTGGGCAGGCCGCAGAAGAAACTCCTCCGCCGGAGGCTGATTAAATGGTAAGACTCGCCGAGACACAAGTTCATATTGCACCATCACTGCTTGCGGCGAACTTCATGCAGTTGGAGCATGAGGTGAAGCGATGCACTGAGGCCGGTGCGACGGTTTTGCATTGTGACGTGATGGACGGTCAGTTTGTCCCGAATTTAACGTTCGGTCCACCGATCATTTCACAGCTTCGAGAGATAACGAGGCTTGAATTGGACGTTCATTTGATGATCGAAGCTCCGGAGCGCTCATTGGAGCAATATGCCCGCGCCGGCGCTGACGCGATAACAGTGCATGCGGAGGTCAGTCCCCACTTGCACAGGACTCTGACGCGGATAAAAGAGCTTGGCTGCAGGTCAGGAGTTGCGCTTAATCCATCCACTCCGATATCTCAAATTGAGAGTGTATTGCCGGTCTGCGATATCGTGTTAATCATGAGCGTGAATCCCGGATTTGGCGGACAGAAGTTTATTCCAGGGGCACTTGAAAAGTTGGCCACACTTCGAGTCTTGCAGCAATCCGGACGCGGTGACTTCATGCTGTCGGTGGACGGGGGAGTAGATGCGCAGACAGCACCGTCTGTGGTGGAGGCGGGGGCAGAACGGCTTGTGGCAGGGAACGCGCTTTTCGGTCCGGACTTGCACGCCAATATGAAGCGGCTTCGACAGGCAGCGGGATGCTGAGAATCTACTCACTTGAGGTTGGTCCATTCGCGATGAATACCATCGTGGCGTGGTGCGATGAGACTCGAGAGGCTATTTGGTTCGATCCGGGTGCGGAAGCAGAGGAAGTTTTGCGGTGGATTGAGAAGAACGATTTGCGGGTAACGCGAATTGTCAATACACATGGACACGTGGACCACATTGCCGACAATTCCATTGCCAAAGCTGCGCTCAAGGCGCCACTGTGTATTCATCCGTTGGACAGGCCGAAACTGACGGATCCGGCGCTGAACCTATCGATATGGACGGGTAATGCAGTAACCTCGCCCGACGCCGATGAGACTCTTGACGAGGGCGACAGACTAAGCTGCGGGAATGTGTCGTTCGCGCTCTTTCATGTACCCGGGCATTCGCCTGGTTCTCTCGTGTTTTTCGCAGACAAGACTTTAATTGCCGGTGACACGCTTCTTTGTGAGTCTATTGGAAGAACGGACTTTCCTGATTCTGACGAAGCGGCGCTACATGAGGCAATTCGCAGGAAAATATACAGTTTGCCAGATGACACTGTAGTATACCCGGGGCACGGAGAACCCACCACAGTTGGCCACGAAAAAAAGTACAATCCCTTCGTCCGTCCTTGATCCTCAGCAGGAGCATCTTATTGAGGAGTGGTTGCGCGCCCGTAAGTACGAACGGCAGATCTCCAAGAATACTATAATCGCGTATCGGCGGGACTTGAGTTTGCTGGCAGGCGAACTTGCGAGGATTGGCGAGAGACTTGAAGAGATCAATCACGACCAACTGGAAACAGCACTGCGTTCACTGGAAAGCGGATCGGCGCGATCGGAAAACCGCAGGTATTCTGCCATACGCAATTTCTACAAGTGGCTGTTGCGCGAACGACGGATTGAACGGAGCCCTGCGGAGGACTTGCGGGGAGTTTCTGCAGGAAGACGGCTGCCCAAGGTGGCCCCGTTGAGAATAATAGAAGAGCTGCTTTCCGCCTCTGAAGGCGAAGATGCAGTTGCTCTGCGAAATCGAGCAATGATTGAGTTAGCCTATTCCGCAGGCCTCAGAGTATCCGAGCTGTGTGACTTACGTGTTTCACAGTTGAATGCCCGTGAACGAGTGCTGCGTATTCGCGGGAAGGGGGGGAAGGAGCGATTGTGTCCGTTTGGCGAGGCCGCAGCTTGTGCGGTTGACAAGTATCTTGAGCACGGTCGCCCTGTATTATGCGCCGGTCGCGAAAATAACAGCACAACTGACTTGAGGTCAGTGGCAGGGGACTTCTTGTTCCTTTCCACGCGGGGCAGGCCGATGACCCGGTTCGGCTGCGGGATTATGCTCCGAACCTTGAGTAAAAAGGCCGGACTCGGCAATCACATAACTCCCCATACCCTTCGCCACAGTTTCGCGACGCATCTGCTTGAAGGCGGAGCGGATTTGCGAGTGGTACAGGAATTGTTAGGCCATTCTTCCATCTCCACGACAGAAGTATATACACACCTTGACCGGGAGTATCTCACTGAGACCATCCGGTCGTTTCATCCTCGCGGTTAAAAGCATCTTGAGCAAGAGAATTTCTTCGTGCAGTATTGCGATTGCGACGCTGCTCTTTCTAACTACGCACGTTTCGCGGGCAGCCGGTCTGGAATCACAATTGGATTCATTAATAAATCTTGAACCGGTCAAGGGTGCCTCATGGAGTATCTTGTTTGCTGACGTGGAGTCCGGCCACGACATCGCGGCAATTGACGCGGAACGTCTCTTGATACCTGCATCGGTCACCAAGCTCTGGAGCACCGCAGCTGCATTTCAAACACTTGGCCCCGACTACAGGTTTTCGACAAAAATAGTGTCGGGTTCAGGCATGGATGCTCAGGGCGGAGTGAGCGGAGCGGTCAAAGTAATCTGCACGGGCGACCCAATGTTTGACCGCAAGTATCGCAAAGACATTGGCAAACCTGCGCTCGACAAAATGGCCGATGAGCTCTATGCCAAAGGTCTTCGCAGCATTAACGGCGACCTTGAGATAGTCGTCAGCCGGTTTAAACGATCCTGCGGCAATGGGGTATGGGAGATGGGGGATTTGCGTGAGGGATTTGCCCCAAGTGTTGACGGCACGGGCTACAACAGCAATGTTTGTCACATTGCCATTGGTCCCGGAATGGCAGAGGGACTTGGCGCGGACGTCATCATTGATCCTCCGTTTGCGCCCGTGAAAGTTCTGAACAACGTTGTGACGAACTCCGGTGCAGATGAGAGCTGGATAGAGTTCAATGTGACGCCGTGCAGGGATGAACTGGAGATAAGCGGAGTCATGGCGCGCGGCGACGATCCGCAATACATTTGGTTTCCGATTCAGGAGCCGGCATACTATTTCGGGCTTGCTTTGAAAGACGCGCTGGCACGAAAGGGAATCACAGTGAGCGGGAAAGTGATTGTGTCCCGAAACTCGAACGGGAACGGGACAGTTCTGCTGGAGTTTTTCTCTCCGCCCGTGACCGACATAGCCGCTATCACAAACAAGGACAGTGACAACTATCTTGCCGAGTATTTGCTGTCCGCTTCGGGCTACAAGGAGTTCGGGGAGGGTTCGCCTTCGTCTGGACTTCGGGTGGTGCAGAAGATTGCGCGCCAGTTTGGAGTCCACAGGGATCAAGTTTCGCTGCAAGACGGTTCAGGACTATCGAGACAGAACATTGTATCGGCGCGCGCGAATGTTCAACTGCTTATTAAGATAGCAAAATCAGAGTTCGCAAATGACTTTGAGGCATCGCTGTCACAATCGGGTGTGGACGGGACCGTGGGAGGACGGTTGTCCACAGACGGATTGCTTGGAAGAGTGAGGGCAAAGACGGGGACAATGACGAATGTTTCGGCATTGGCAGGTTACATTGGCTTGGACAGCGGAAGAAAGCTGGCCTTTGCGATTTTGTGCAACAATTTCAGATGCTCAAGGAATTTTGTGAGAAACATCCAGGATAACATGGTGCGCGCGGTTTATCGCGCGGCGAATTGAGTTTACAATGAGCAATAAGAAGATCGTAGAGTGTGTTCCAAACATTTCGGAAGGCCGGGACAGGGAGAAGATAGAGCGAATCGCAGGTGCGGTTCGAAGAGTGCCGGGAGTGAAACTGCTTGATGTAGATCCGAACGGGGACTATAACCGCTGTGTGATTACGTATGCCGGAGAGCCCGACGCTTGTGTCGAAGCCACTTTCCGGTTGACGGCTGCGGCGGCTGAGGAGATTGACATGACGGTGCACAAGGGCGAGCATCCGCGCAGCGGCGCTGTTGATGTGGCACCTTTTGTACCCGTGCGCAACATCACGATGTCCGAGTGTGCGGAACTTTCGAGGCAATACGGCCGCAGAGTCGGCGAGGAACTTGGTGTGCCTGTTTATCTGTATGAGGCCGCGGCATCAACTCCGGAGAGACGGAATCTTGCCAAAGTCAGAAAGGGCGAATACGAGGCGCTGCCTGAGAAAATGCAGAGTCCGGAATGGACACCTGATTTCGGGCCGCACAAATTTGTGCCGAAATTCGGTTGCGTAATCACAGGGGCGAGATTCTTTCTGGTCGCGTACAATGTCAACGTGCAGACTGCGGACGTTGCCGCGGTTCATGATGTTGCCTTGCATATTCGTCAGATGGGATGGCCACTGAAGCATGACAACGGTGAGGACGTATTGAGCGCGACAGGCAAGACCGTGTATCATCCGGGGCCGCTGCAAAACTGCAAAGCGATGGGTGTCTACCTCGATGAGGCACGCTTCTGTCAAGTATCCATAAATCTGACAAACTACTTGATAACCGCACCGCATATTGCCTTTGAGCAGTCAAGATTCGAAGCGGAGAAGCGCGGTTTGAATGTGTTCGGCTCGGAAGTTGTCGGGTTGATTCCGCTTGAGGCGCTTCTGTTGGCATCCGACTATTACGTATGGAGGGAAAAGCTTGCACGTCCAAAGCAGACGTCTGAAGCGATTGCGCTGGTTGAGGAGAAACTTGGTCTTTCTTCCTTTAATGTATTTGATCCAGTAAAGAAGATTATCGAATACGCGATTTCAGAATAGGAACTTAGTCATGTCATATACGCCGGAAATGCCGTCAAAGCTTGTTTATCAGCCTGTGGCGGGATTTGTAGAACAGATCGCCGCAAAGTCACCTGCACCCGGTGGCGGAAGTGCAGCGGCCTTGTCAGGGTCTGTTGGTGCCGCATTACTCGTCATGGTGTGTGAATTCACGATTGGGAAAAAGGGATATGAAGCAGTTTCGACCGAACTTGCAACTGTCCGCGACAAGCTGGAAGAGCTCAGATTAAAGCTGCTTAAGCAAATTGATGAGGACACATGGGCGTTTTCAAGATTCAGGGTAGCAGTCAAACTTCCTGAAAGTACAAGTGAGGAAAAGTCGCGCAAGGAGAAGGAAGTTGCAGAAGCCACGACGGACACAATTGAAGTGCCTCGTCAGACAATGCATCAGTGCCGTGCCGCGCTTGAATTTGCTTTGACTATTGTGAGTAAAGGAAATCCCAATACTGTTTCGGACGCGGCGACGGGAGCTGAAATGCTCTTGGCCGGGCTTGAAGGCGCTGCGAATAATGTGCTGATAAATCTGCTTGGTCGGTCTGACGACAAAAGCAATCTGCTGCGAACCGAAGTTGAGCGCACGCGAACAGAAGCACGCAGAGAACTCGCGGAAGTCCGCAGTCATGTTGAGATGAAGCTGCGTGGCTAAAATTAGAATATTGCCCGAGCAATTGGTCAATCAGATTGCGGCGGGAGAAGTCATTGAACGTCCGGCGTCGGTATTGCGCGAACTGATCGACAATTCGCTTGATGCGGGTGCGTCGAAAATCGACATTGAATTGGACGGATCGGGCAGAGAGTTGATCGCCGTGCGCGACGACGGCGGGGGTATGTCCCGCGACGATATGCTTCTTTCCCTCGAGCGTCACGCGACTTCGAAACTGACGTCGGAGTCAAATCTCTTCGCAATCGCGACACTTGGTTTTCGAGGCGAAGCGCTGCCAAGTATCGCGTCGGTCAGCGACTTGGAAATCGTCTCACGAGATGCAACGTCAGACTTTGGATTTCGTCTGCATGTGATAAGCGGAGACATCGTGCACGAAGAGGCAGTACCCTCACCAAGAGGAACACTTGTCCGAGTGCGATCAATCTTTTTCAACACTCCTGCGCGGGCGAAGTTTCTCAAAGCAGATGCGACCGAGCTTTCGCATTCCATCCGGACACTTCGAACCTATGCTTTAGCGTACCCAGAAGTGTCGTGGTCATTCCGTCATGGCGATTCACTGCAGTTTGTGTGGCCAGCGGGAACTTTTCGAGAGCGAGTTGCTGACGTATTTGGTGCGGGCATCGATGAAAAGCTGCTCGTAATTGAGCACGAGATCAGGGGCGTTCGTGTGCACGGAGTGTTGGGACGGCGCGAATTGAACCGGCGAGGGCGCGGCGATCAGTTTCTTTTCGTGAACAGGCGGCCGTTTCAGAGCACTGGACTTGCGGGGGTTGCTAAAGGTGCTCTCCGCGATTGGCTTGACGAAGGCGAGTGGCCGTTCTACATTCTGTTCATAGAGCTTGAGGCCTCAGGTGTTGATGTCAATGTTCATCCTGCCAAAAGGGAAGTTCGGTTTTCCGATGAACGGCTTGTTCACGCGGCGGTTTTTGAAGCGCTGCGTGAGGCACTGAAAGGACAGCAGACCACACTGAACGAATTACGACAAGGATTCACGTCGCCGATTCCTGAAGGAACTGTCGAGCCTCCATCACTGTTCACTGCGAAACCTCCCGTTTATTCACTGCCGATGGTGCAGAGCGTTTCGACCAGCAGCCCTGCCCAGCACACTCCGATAACCTCTTATCAGTCGTCGCAGCCGACTCCGGCTGCAAAGCTTCGCGCGCAAATCTACCAAGTTCATGCAAAGTACTTAATCGCGCCGATTCGGTCAGGGCTGGCGATTATTGATCAGCATGCAGCGCACGAGCGGGTTTTGTATGAGCGCGCGCTGCGAAGTTTTGACAACAGGACTTTTGCATCGCAGCAGCTGTTGTTTCCACTGCTTCTTGAATTGAACCCGGAAGAAGATGCATCGTTTCGCGAGATGCAAAGCGAGATATCTGCATTCGGTTTTGTGGTTCGCGAATTCGGGCCCAGGGCATACAGTGTTGAGGCGGTTCCAGCGGGTCTTCGACGCGCATCCGAGGTAAGTATGCTCCACGAAATGATCTCGGAGTACGATGAGTTCAGGCGCGCCAGATTGGGACCACGTGAGGCTTTGGCAGCGGGGTTTGCCTGCAAAGCGGCAATTCGCACCGGGGATGAACTTTCCACGGAGGAAATGACCGTGCTTGTAGACGAGCTTTTTGCAACGCAGCAGCCCGGAAGCTGCCCGCACGGCAGGCCGACATTCATCGAGATAAAGCTTAGCGAATTGGACCATCGATTTGGACGAACAGGTTGACAAAATACCTGAAGTCGTCGTATTGGCGGGCACGACTGCATCGGGAAAAACCGATGTTTCAATTCCTCTTGCGCAGCGACTAGGCGCGGAGATCATTAATGCCGATTCACGGCAAGTTTATCGCGAACTGAGAATTGGTTCTGCTCCTCCCTCAAAGGCGCAGCTTGACGCGGTAAAACATCATTTTGTCGCGAGCAAATCGATATCGGAGAGATGGACTGCAGGTGATTTTGCGCGTGAAGCTCGGCAGGTAATTAATGACCGCTGTTCATTCGGCCGCCGGACGCTGGTGGTGGGCGGTTCAATGCTTTATCTGCGCGCACTGATCGACGGACTTTATACGGTTGATGATGAACCTCTGATCGACTACTTGGCGCTGAGGCGGGAGTGGGAGAGACGGGGAGCGGAGGAGATGCTTCGTGAACTGCAGAGCATTGACGCTGACATTGCCGGGAAAACGCGTGTGAACGATTATCATCGAGTAATGCGTGCAATCGGAGTTTACCGGGCAACGGGGTACCGGCTGTCAGAACTTCGCAGTCGACCTACAACGGCACTGACCGCAAGATTCAGGATGTTCTTCCTTTACGGCGACCGTACTGAAACGTATGCTCGCGTCAATGAACGGGTTGACAGAATGCTCGAGGCCGGGCTTGTGGATGAAGTGAAAGGACTTTGGCAGAACGGATACGACGAATCTAATACGAACGCCTTGCGCACTCATGGCTACCAAGAGGTTTTCCCGTTTTTGCGAGGTGAGTACGATTTCGGCGTAATGCGGGACAAGATCAAGCAAGCCGTTAGGCACTATGTCAAGCGACAATTGACGTGGTACAGGAATGACGCTCGGGTGCAAAAGGTTGAGCGAAGTTTTGCCGATTCAGCCGACGAGATAGCGATTCGGATATACAGTGAATTGAATGAATAAGGAAAGCCCGCCGCATATGCGGCGGGCTTTCTCTACAATTACTGTGCGTATCAGTGCATTGCCTTCAGCTCTTCCTCGGTTGGCTGGTTCTGCTCAATTGGAATAAAAAGTGTAAAGGCAGTGCCTTCACCAACCTTGCTCTGTACGTCAAACCTGCACGAATATGGCAGAAGCAACTTCTGCACAGTCGACAGACCGAGGCCGGTCCCCGTGGGTTCACCGTTGTTTGATTTGCCTACCGGCGGTTTGGTCGTGAAAAACGGGTCAAAGATCTGGTTCAAGTTTTCGGCCGGAATTCCCGAACCAGTGTCCTTAATCGTAACGGCTATGTTACCGTCGACCTTTGAGGTGATCACGTGAAGCTGCTTACGGGGCGAATCGTGCATCGAGTCAAGCGCATTCCTGATTATGTTTACAATGGACTGCGAGAAGTCGCTGTACCTGCCCCAAATAGGCGGTAAGTCCGAAGCAAATTCAAACATCTTCTCGACATTGTGCTTGAACATCATATCGGCCTCTAGAAAGCGCAGTTCTTCCTGCAACAGAATATTAAAATCAATGTCCTGTCTAGCCTGCTCCTGCTCCTGACGACTTTTCCACATTAGATTGCGTACGATGCCGTTGATTCGCTCGACTTGCGCGATGACACCGTCAATATCTTCAAGTTCCGGATGTTTAATCTTGATGATTTGCGCCAGACCGTATATACCCATAAGCGGAGTGTTGATATTGTGCGCGACACCGCTTGCGAGCAGTCCGATGTTAGCAAGACGCTGTTCGCTCATCAATTCCAATTCCATCAAACTTGCGCGTTGAGCGAGTTCCCTGTTATCGCCGCCGGAGTCACGCGCAACAATCTGCAGAACGGTTTCACCTTCAAGCTTAATCTTGTTCACCGTCGCTGCAGTCAGATGTTCATTTAACTCGTGGTCGCGAAAAACGAGTTCGGGAATTCGCCAAACCTGGAACTCTGAATCGTCATTAATCAGGCACCGATCGAGCTGTTCGCCTACGTAGTTTCTTATGCTTGTTCCGACGATATCAAATGACTTGCGTCCGGCAAGCTTCACGGCAGCGCCGTTCAGTTCGATAATCAACCCGTCCTTGGGGTTGACAAGCATGATGGCGTCAACGGCATTGTTGAAAAGAGTCCGATAGCGCAGTTCACTGTCACGCAATTGATCAGTGCGTTGCCCAACAAGCGCTTCGAGCTGAATGCGATAGCGCTCGTTTTCTTCTTCCAACTCGACTTTCCGAATCAGCAACTTGTATTTGTCAAGCGCCAATTCCGTTACACGCAGGAGTTCTTCGCGGCGAATCGGCTTCAGCAGATAGTCGTAGGCTCCTGTTTTCATAGCATGCCGCATACTTCCGACGGTTGGATCTCCTGTTATCATCACAACCTGAGTGGTCGGGTACTTGGTTCTCAAGTTCTGCAGCAATTCGCCGGAGTCTCCGGGCAAATGCACATCGCACAAAACGACCGGCCAGCGGTTCGAGTCCATGCTTAGAAGTGCTTCTGCAGGCGTGCAGGCATGACCTGTCGTCCAGCCGGACTCGGCCAGAATGCTTTCAGCGATTTCGCATATGACCGCATCGTCGTCAACAATAAGAATTCGTTGACCTTCGTTTTGTGACTTGCCTATAGGCGAGTTCGTACGTTCAATCACGTTGTTTTCCTGCTTGATCATCATTTTCAAGCGGCGGCGTTGCTGGGCAACGCACGCTCGATGATTTGGCGAAGTTCTTCGATACGGAACGGTTTTCCAAGGAATCCGTCCGCCCGGTACTCACCGGCCGTTTTTCGCGCGTCTTCTACACCATAACCTGTGACCAGAATGACTGGGAACTCCGGATTTCTGGACTTAATGGACGTCATTAGCTCTATTCCGTTCATATCAGGCATATGTACATCACTGACCACAAGGTCAATCTTCTCTACCATGTATTTCTCATAAGCTTCACGGCCACCGAATGCGGAGATTACGTCGTAGCCCAGAACTTCAAGAATCTTTGCCAGCGTGTGCACCATGAATTGCTCGTCGTCAACGACGAGAATTTTCTGGCGCCGGGTTCCATCAGACGCAATCGAAACCGCCTTTGCCCGCGGGACGTCAATGTCAATCATGTGATGCTGTCCCACAGAGTACTCTCGAGTCCGAGAAGGACTCGCGACTGTGGCAAGCTTCTGAATCACTGACTTGATCTTTGCGACTTCTTGCACAATGAAATCCAAAGACTGGCGGATATCGATTGCATCCGGCATTCTTGTCAGTCTAATGTATTCCGCGCTGTTCAGGATGACATTGAGTGGTGTATTGATCTGGTCGTTCACTGTCACAGCGGTCTGAGCAATCGCTTTCATCTTTTCAGAATCCAGCTCTTTTGCTTTTAGTTCCGCGCGCAAGTCAGCTCGTTCAATACCCAACTTAATCCGGTGCAGGAGTTCGTTGTCGTCGCAAGGTTTAATAATGTAATCCGCGGCACCACGCCGAAGGGCGTCCACGGCACCGCGAACGGAAGCGAATCCAGTGACCACAATGACCACGCAATCGGGATCGGCTCCAAGGGCAGCTTCCAGTACGTCCATGCCTGTTACCTTTGGCATGAACAAATCAGTCAAAACAACGCTGAACCGTCGTGCATTCAAAGCATCAATCGCTGCCTGTCCGGACGAACAGGCCACGACATTGTATCCGGCCCGGCTCAACACCTCACGGAAACCTGACAGCACTAACGGATCATCATCGACAACCAAAACTTGTGTCAAATCTGTCATGAATAAATCTCATCATTTTCAATCTTTTCCTCGCGAGACCATGCTGCTATGTCGATATCCAGCTCAAACGATCCCAAACTGTCTTCCATTACTTCAGCGGCACCGCCAGCCGCAATCATAAACTCACCGATAGCGGCGGGGTATCCGGCCACCTCGCTTGCCAATCCATGCTTGGTGATTGAATCTCGATCACCTTTCCTCAGTGTCGCCTGCAGAAGCCAGCGGTCACCTTTCGGCCGCAAGGCGATATGCAGACAGTTTCCGCGGTCTCTGGAGATCGATGCCCAATTTGCTATTAGAACGGGCAGTACAACCGGGTGCATTTTCAGTGCAACTTGAGACGACGGCCAATCGTCGATATGCAAGGTTACTTTTGCATCTGCGCATTCACTAGCGATATCAGACCTGAGCTTGTCACTTGAAACCGAGGTTGGCGGGAGACAGGAACTTTCCTTCACGGCTTGAACCGTTTTGATAACGGCTGCCACTCGGTCGAGAGCGGTCTCGATTCCATGCAGACGGTCCTGGCGGTCGCGGTCGACATTCTCCGTATGCCAAAGATTCATGGCAGTCCTTGCGGCCTGAACCGGGTTAGCCAGCTCATGAATCAAGACTTCGACCAGCGCCAGCGCGGGACCGAGGGGTTCGTGTGTGTTTTGCTCAGGCACTATTGCGCTTAAATTGGCGTTATTGTCCACATGGTAACCAAAGTTACATCGGACATATTGAAAGAGCAATTCTCTTACTGGATCAGGTAGATTATATTGGGTTCATGATATAGTTACTACACTCTGACCAGCGCTTGACTACACTAACTATACTTCGCATACTCAATTAAAAGAAAAAGCGGCTGTCGCCGCTTTCCAGAGAGTCTGTGTTACTTTGCCTGAACAGAATTTGGCCTAAGCTCTCCGGCAATAGACGCCATTTGTGAGCGTAGAAAGGGTGCCAGTTCGAGTAACGTCCTAAGCTCTTGGACCTGCGGGTGTGTGTATGAGGCGACACCAAGTGTCTTTTGCTGCCTCAACCACCTGAGCAGATGAATCTGCACGGTATCGGGAGTCACGGTCTGCAGAATTTCAGCGCCAAAAATCTCCGTCAGACGGGTCATTTGCCTCCGCAGGGTAAGCATAGCGTCCTCACCAGCGGCTTTCTGTTCCGCGAGCAGTTTCTCTTTGTTGAAATGGATGAAATCATTGTTTGTGGATACCGCAGCGTAAGCCTCGGCCACTCCTCCGACAATCTTCTCCGCGACAATTTCACGGGCAAAGATTGTACAGTCGACAGCCTCTCCGATGACTTGGGCAGTCAAACCGACTTCGCACATAGAACCTCTCATTTTCCCTTGCACGACCATGTGCTGTCCAACGGCGATCGTCGCTTCACCGACGTGTCCCATGATTCTCAAACTGCCGGAAACCTGAATTTGACAGCCGCTGCCGACGTCCCCCGTTATCACGCAGTCGCCGGACACAGTTAGACGAACGTTTTCCGAGAGGCTTCCGTCAACCCAGATGGATTCCTCCCACCGCTCATTTTCAGCTTTTTCCGCCAATACATTCCGGAATTTCTGGACTTCTGCCTCCAAAACAGTTGGCGTTTCGCGCGGAGAATCCTTTTGCCGGCGATCGTGGTACTTTCGCTGAAAGACAAGCACACCTGTTTCTCGCGAAACAAGCCTTTTCTCGGTGGTACTGAGGGTGATTCCATGTCCCGCGCTAAGCCTGCAAGGGGCACCACGACGGGGAGAAAGTTCCTTGCCAAACACGTTCTTGCCTGCCCGCAAACCGGATACGGGCACATTGAGCTCTATGATCTCTTCTCCCGCGACCACGCCTCTTAAACCCAGCCATGCAGTCACAGAAGCGGGATCATCGTGAGGTTTCCAACGATAATAAAGGCGGGCCGGCATTCCCACATCGGGGAGATGTCCCTGCCCAATAATCTGATCCTGCAACGGAAGTTGCGTGTCAAGGCATTCCTGAATCAAGCCCCGCAATTTGGGCCAGTCTATCAAACCCGTTTCTATGCCTTCAGACTTAATTCGTTCTTCAACCCCTGCAAGGGTTATCGGACGCTCAAAATCATCAAGTGGAAAGAGGTCAATCACAACCTGCATATCCGAGAACACAGTTCCATCCGAAGCGGTCAGCGGAAGAAATCGAATGCGGACGGCTCCCGCAGGAATTTCCTGCCTCCGAATCTGCATTTCGACCAGGATTCCGGACTGGACATTCTTCTTCGAATGGAGACCCACATACTCAAGGCGGTGATCTGCTACTCCGAAGCTATGCGCCAACTGCGCTTTGATTTGACGGAGCTGTTCCGGAATTTCGTTGGCCCGGTGCTTTGGAAAGAGCATACGGACCCGCCAGAGGTTGCTGCCCTGTGCCACCAGCCGGACTTTGGTGTCAGAATCCCCGAGGTTGAGGTTGTTATTTGCTTTCTCACTCATTGTCCAGACAATAATCGCAAATTCCGCTCCTCCGAACGGGCTAGCCCAATCTGAACCGATGGTACCTCAAATCGTCTTCAAGTTGACGCAGACTAGCAATTGTTAAGCTAAAATAATCAACAGGTTGAGTATTCTTCTGGGGATGACAGTGAGTAAAATAGGTGAGGCATAGCTGCTCGATTTCCAAGGCTACCTCAAGGACTTCGGCCAAAGAAACAACAGAATTGCCCTTTTTCGCTCCCCAATTGGGCTTCTTGACAGCATCCTCCAGGTCCAGCCTCAATGTCAAGCCAGTCTGAGTTTCCATGTCAGAAACTTCTATATTTATTGAATTTCTGAAAGAGACTGCCTGTTCAAGCCTGTCCCTGAAAATCGGGTCAGGGATTCTGGGCATCAATGCTGAGTAGAAATTGCTTCGATTCTGCAACAAATAATTCATAAGTTGGCTCTGATTTTACGAGCTTTCCAAATAATAGCAATTTTGGGAGGGCTTGGCAATTCGTTTGAAAATACTCGGAACTTTGGCCTCTCTTCTTGGGTGTAACACCAGACGAGGGGAGCTGGGGATTGAGATAAGCTTCTTTAGGAGACTTAAGAGATGACAAATCGCGCTATCAGCCTTTCACTTCTGACCGGACTATTAGCCTTTTCCTTGGGCTTTGCGGGTGACCATGTTGCTTCGGAGAAGGCCAAGGAAATGCTTGCCTTGGCCAAAGCAGAAATGAAGGCGAATACCGGGGCCTTTCTTGGCGTTGTCCCCGAAGAGGTCACTTCCGATGTGGCAGGTGACTACGGGGTAGCCGCGGGGCAAGGCGTTCTTATTGAAGAAACGGTCAGCGGCTCGCCTGCGGATGATGCAGGCTTGCGTGCAAATGATATCCTGGTATCCATTAACGGCAATCGACTGACCGGTCCGTCTGAGTTACGTGTCCAACTGGACAAGTACAAAGAAGGTGATGAGGTTACCATAGCCTATATGCGGGGCGGCAAGGAGCGCACGGCGACTGTCAAGTTGGATAGCCGGAATCGGGGTGAGGATTTTGACTGGTCTTGGGGAGAAGCCGCACCAATGGCACCCAAGATGTTCAAGTTTGAGTCCCGGGACGGTAGCAAGTCGGCGTTTGCCGGTATTGTGACACAGGAACTCTCTTCCGGCTTGAAAAGCTACTTCAAGGTGGAAGGCGGAGCTTTGGTCTCAGAGGTAGTTGAGAAATCTCCTGCTGAAAAAGCTGGGCTGAAGGCAGGTGACATCATAACCAAGATAGGGACGGAGTCCGTTGAAGACCAGAGCGATGTTTCATCTGCGATCCGTGATCTTGACCCCGATCAGACAGTGGATTTCCACATCATCCGTGAAGGCAAGGCCATGGTCATTCCAGTTACTTTGACGAATCGGAAGGATTTCTACGGGGATGCTTCAGACGGCGAATCGTGGGAGTTTGCCTTTTCTGAAAAAGACGCAGAACAGCTTGAAGCCGAAATGGAACGCCTGAGCGAGGAACTTGAAAATATGGGAATTGAGCTCGAATCCATTCCGGACATCAAGTGGGAAATGAAAATGGATGCCGACCACCCGAAAGTGTACATTGGGTCAGGAGAATCTCGGGCAATCACGAGCGATCGGGGCTGGTGGAATTGGAGTTTCAAGGACTTGCGGGAGCGTATTGATCTGGGAATGCAGGAGCTGAAGAAAGACCTCGAAAGATTAAAAGGCGAGCTCAAGCAGCTTCGTGCGGAAATCAAAGACCGGATGTCAATCATGTGGGGTCCGCGTATCGATGTTGCTCCGCAGGCATGAGTTCTGTATAATAATGCACGTTAGAGCCCGGAAGTTTGCCGGGCTCTTTTTTTGATGATACTTTGAACAGGAAAACCGCCATGCAAGAGTATTTGGTGTGCCCCAATTGCGGAGAAAATGTCATTAAGTTCACAAATCCCGCTCCGACCGCGGATATTGTCGCCTTGCGGGATGACAAGGTATTGATGATTTTGCGCAAGAATCCGCCTGAAGGGTGGGCTTTGCCGGGCGGGTTCGTTGAGTACGGTGAGACAGTCGAAGCGGCAGCAATGCGCGAACTATTTGAGGAAACGGGATTGACGGCGCACTCACTCCGATTAGTCGGTGTGTATTCAGATCCCAGCCGGGACCTGCGCCGTCACACGCTTACTGTGGCGTTTGCGGCCGAGGTTACCGGTGAACTTAGGGCTGGCGACGACGCCGCCGACGTGAAGTGGTTTGGCCTTAGTGACCTGCCAGCAAAGATCGCTTTTGACCACCTGCAGGTAATCCGTGATGCAGCCCGTCAACTGTCCTCATAGCAGTTCCGGTTGCCCCGACCGGAACTTCTGTGTATATTAATGCTGAATATCGAATACTTCGAGTGGCAAAAATATGAACATGACATCAGTGAAGACCGTGCTTGTCAAGGAACTGCGCGACCTCTATCGGGACCGCAGAACGTTGATGGTGACCGTTGTCTTGCCGCTGCTGATGTACCCCATCATCTTTATCGGAATCATGCAGCTCACTCTGCTTCAAGCTGGCCGCATGAAGGAACAAAAGGGTGTCGTGGCGGTCTTGACACCGGAGTATGTGCCCGGCAATCTATTTGGGGATACTGTACGATTAGACCTCACTGACTCAGCAGGCTGGCATGACCGGCTGAAAGAAGGCGAGATTGACGCGGCAATTGCCTTTTCGCCCGGATTTCGTGACAGCCTGTTGGCAGGTCGGACAGGCGAAGTGACTGTGCATTTCTTGAGCAGCCGTGATTTCTCCGAACAGATACGCCGCAGAGTGGAAGAGCAGGTAAAGGTCTATCGTGAGGAGATTGTCGAGCAGCGGATCGCCGGACTTGGAGTAGATTCGAGTTACATCCATCCTGTGGCCTTTGCAGCCATTGACGAGGCTACTGAGCAGGAACAGGCCGGTTCCGCGCTTGGCCGGATTCTCGGCTATTTTCTGATTTTGACGACTTTGACCGGCGCATTTTACGCAGCCATTGACTTGACAGCAGGCGAAAAGGAGCGCGGTACATTAGAGACATTGCTGGTAAGCCCGGCATTGCGACAAGAACTTGTTCTGGGCAAGTTTCTCGCTACCGTCGTAGCTGCACTTCTTTCGGCGATTCTCAATCTGGTAAGCATGGGTTTCACGACCTTGTATGCCGTCAGCACCCTGGGAGGCGCGGCCGGGTTCGGAACCGAAATGGTTATCTCGTTTAAGTCCCTCCTGCTTGTTCTGGTCACTTTAGTTCCGCTGGCGGTTCTGTTCGCAGGCGTGACGATGGCGGTTGCCGTGACGGCGCGGACCTACAAGGAAGGGCAGGGGATGTTAACTCCCCTCATGATGATAAGCATACTTCCCGCTATGATCTCGATGATTCCGGGGGTCGAGTTGTCTCCATTACTGGCCGTGATTCCGATCGCAAACGTTTCGTTGCTTACCAAAAGCCTGCTCTCCGGTCAGGCACCCTGGCTTGAGTTTGCGATTACGATATTGAGCACGGCGGGTTTGGCGGTGCTGGCGCTTCACTGGGTCACTGTGCAGTTTAATCGAGAGAGCGTCTTGTTCAGGCATGCGGAAGACGTGAAATGGGCGCTTTTCACAAGACCTGTTCGGGAAGCGGGCAAAGTGCTTTCACCAGCCGGCGTTGCTTTGCTCAGCGCCGTTTCTGTGATTGTCGTAGGAATGGCGGGAGGATTGGCTTCTTCCGACTCGCCGTTTCAAGGCATACTCTTAGTGCAAGGGGCTTTGGCGGCACTGAGCTTCGTGTGGGTATATCAGGGTGGATTCGATCCAAGTGTGGCTTTTGGATGGCGGGTTCCAGTACCGAGAAGCTGGCTGGCGGTCATATTGGCCGTTTCAGGCGGTTGGATCTTGACGGTAGAGCTGGCCACACTACAGCATCAGTTCTTTCCGTTTCCGGAGGAGATGATCGAGCAGTTTTCAGACTTGTTTGCCGGTCTTGAGAACCTGAGTATCTGGCAGGCACTGCTGTTGATTGCGGTGTTGCCCGCAGTGGTCGAGGAGCATCTCTGTCGCGGGCTCATGCTGCGCGGTATGAGCAGAGTTTCTGGTGCATGGCCTGCCATTCTGGTCGTCGCATTAATTTTCGCCTTTCTGCACCTGAACCCGTACCGCCTACTCCCGACCTTTGCCCTTGGCATTCTGTTGGGGTACATCGCGATCAGGACTAACTCAATCTTTCCCGCGATTCTTGGGCACTTCATGAATAATGCGGCAAGTGTTCTTGTATATCGTTTTGATGACTGGTTCATCAACATGGGATGGGCGGCAGCCGAAGATGCAGCCTGGGTGCCGCTGCCATGGATTCTTGCGGGAGTGGTACTCCTTAGTGCCGGGATCGCGTTGCTGCCAAGAACGAACTTGACGGCAGCCGGCCGAGAAGGAGTTGACGAGAGTTCATCTGAGTGATCGCAAAGACTTGTTTGTGAATCCGACAGCCCCGACAATTCCTGCGGCGAGTCCGAAGTATAAATACAAATCTTCCGGGGGTGTGTATGTCAGGACTATGCCTACGACTCCGGAGCTTAGGGCCGAAAGACCGACTACGGTTAGCTGAACAAGACTGAAGACTCGACCCTGCATGTAGGACGTAACTTCGGTTTGAACGAGTGACGTGCGAGGAATAAGTATGAAGGGAATGCCGATGCTGTGGATGAACCAGATGATTGCCGCCGTGAACAATGTATCGGCGAAATAGAGCGGCATGAAGCTGATACCATCGAAAACGATGGCAAACAACAGGGTTTTCCCGCGAGGCAGGCGGCTGCCAAACCTGTGTACTAGAATGCTGCCGGCGACGATTCCCAACGCAAAGCAGCTTTGCAAAACTGCATAAGCTTCTGCACCAAGTTCCAGGTGATTTCTGACGTAAATTGGCGTCCCGACAATAGCCAATCCCATGATGAAAAAATTGTCAACGGCCGTCACCCATAGTAGTCCGTGAACCAATCCAGACTGTCTTGCGTAGGCCAATCCTTCCTTAACCATTCGTAGCGGAGGTTCTGCTGCCGCTTGAATTTTAGTGCCTCGTTTAAGCGAGAGCAGGAAAAGGAATGAGATTGCGTAGGTCAATGCGTCAAGCCCGAACAGGCCAGCCAGTCCCACTATCGGCAACATAACTGCTGCCAGGAGTGGACCGACAAAATAGGCGACTCCAAGACTGCTTTGTAGAGCCGAAGTCGCACGATTAAGTTCACTTGCTGACACAAGTTGAGGAACGAGGGCGTCGCGCGCCGGAGCAAAGAAGACAGTGCAAACCGAGACAGCGAAAGCCAGGACATACAGACCAAGCGGTCCGATACTGTTCACAGCAACGAATCCGGCAATCAATCCGACGAGCAGAATTCGAATTGCGTCACACCAAAGCAGAACGGACTCTCTCGACACACGATCGACCCAAGCGCCCGCAAAGATTCCGATCAGTATAGAAGGCAAGTAGCGTGCGACTCCAAGAGCACCGGTGGCCGAGGGCGAGCCGGTCAGATCATAAATCAGCCACATGATTGCAACATCATGCAGGGAGTCGCCGATAAGTGACACATTTGCGGCAGCCCATAGGGGCTGAACAGCGCGAGGAACAATGCGATTCAGAAAATTCAATACAGTAATACTGTAACCGGATAAATGGACGAACTGAGAATAGTATCATATGCTTCGCAGAATTCTGATCGTCAGGCTGAGCTTCGCGACGCGTTGCGCGAGTTTGACGCAGGTGTACGTATTGAATTTGCGAATACCGAAGAAGAGGCTTGCGAGTTGCTCGCAGATGCCCGTGTCCTGCTCGCGCACCGGCTGACTCCCGCAATGTTTAAGGCCGCTCCTCACCTTCGTTGGGTACACTTGACCAGCGCGGGCGTGGAGCGCAGTCTTTTTAAGGAGTTCGTGGAAAGCGAAGTGCTATTGACAAATAGCAGAGGTATGCACGCTCGACCAATGGCAGAGTGGACTTTAGCAGGCTTGCTCTACTGGGCTCAGCGATTTCAGTATGTCGACGAGTGGCGCCTTTCGAGGGACTGGAAGGAACCCAAAAGGAAAATGACAACGACAAGGCGCACTCTGTACGGCCTTCATGCATTGGTTGTCGGTTTTGGAGAAGTCGGAAAAGGGATATCCGAGCTATTGAAGGCAAACGGGCTTGTAGTCGAGGCAATTGCCACTCGTCCGCGAAAAGACGTAGTGGAGGTCTTTCCAATGGAGCAGCTTGAAGAACGGTTGCAGGAGGCGGATATCGTGATCATCGCGCTGCCCGCAACTCCAAAGTCAATAGGGCTGTTTAACCGCAGGATTTTTCCGCTGATGAAGTCCGGGAGCGTCTTTGTCAATATTGCAAGAGGATCAATCGTTGACGAATCAGACTTGATTTCTGCCTTGAAGGCAGGTAGGCCTGGTTACGCTATTCTCGATGTGTTTGCCGAAGAACCGCTGCCCGGCGAATCCGAACTCTTTGACCTGCCCAATGTATTCATGACTCCGCACGTGTCCGGGAACTTTCCCGAGTACACGCACAAAGTCCATGAGATATTTGTGGAGAATGTCCTGCGATTTGTTGAAAACAGACCGCTGAGATTTGAAGTTGACAAAAAGCGCGGTTATTAAAACCGCGCTTTTCATTCCGGGGCTCTGTCGAGTCCGATGTCTTTCCACGATGCCGGATCTTCAAGAGATTCCAGATGCGTAAGTACGGTAATATTCGGAACCGCCTGAATCAGCTTGTTCTCGATCTGCTCAAGCATCTCGTGTCCTTGATGAACAGTCCAATCGCCGGGCACGAGAATATGAACGGAGACAAATCTGCGTCTTCCGGCCTGCCGCGTCCTAAGCGCATGGTAGGTGACCTCATCCTCCTCATAGCTCTGTAACACGGAGACAATGCGGGCATGTTCCTCGGCAGGAATTGCAGTGTCCATGAGTCCGAGCACTGAACTTCTTACAATGTGAATTCCTTCGCGTATGATATTCGCTGCAACGACAAGTGCAATGACCGGATCCAGGAATTGCAGTTTGCTAAGAGCAACGATACCAACAGCGGCAATCACTCCGGCAGATGTCCAAACATCCGTCATGAGATGACGGGCATTTGCGTCCAGAGTAACCGAGTGATACTCCTTCCCGGCCCGGCGGATTACTATAGCAACAAGAAGATTGATCAGAGTGGCGGCAAGAGTGACCGCCAAGCCCAACCCGACCTGTTCTAGCGGCTGTGGATTAAGTAATCTGTTCACAGCAGCAACGGCAATACTGCCGGCCGCGAAAATGATCATGGCTCCTTCGGCACCGCTGGCAAAATACTCCGCTTTGCCGTGGCCAAACTCGTGGTCCTCATCCGGGGGCTTGGCGGCAATGCTCAACATTACCAATGCGATGACGGCACCCGCCAAATTGACCAATGATTCAAGTGCATCCGATAGGATTCCTACTGAACCGGTGAGGAAGTAGGCACTTGTCTTCAGCGCGATTGTTGCAATTGCAGCAGCAACCGAGAGCCACGCAAAGCGCGTTAGCGAGACCTTCGCCGTTTGCTGTACACGCATCTTGAAAGTTCTATTTCAGAATGACGATCGGAGCTACCTGAGACGTAAGTCGTCCCTCAAACCGGACAAAGTACTTTCCGCTGGCGAATGCATCGACAGGAACGGTGAATGAATTCTCACCAATCTGCACGCGTTGTTGGAAAGATGCGACGACACGTCCGAGTGCGTCATACAGCCGGAAATCACCTTGCTGGTCGATCAAGGAACTTAACGTCAATCTCAAATGACCATTCACCGGATTCGGAAATGCAGTTAGTGCTGGAGACTCCGGAATGGTTATCGAACGGTCAATTGCAGAGAATATGTAATCTGCGGCGGCGACGGCGTCTACAATTCCGTAGCCCAGGTCATTGTCCGGTGCACCTGCCTGTGAAGCAGTAGCCATCATGGCATGCCGAACTTGCTGGGCAGTCCAGTCCGGATTGGCTTCCATGACAAGAGCTGCGATGCCGGCGGCAATTGGAGTTGCAAGCGAAGTTCCCGATAATCTCCAATACTGATCAGTCGTGAATGCCATTGCGCACCAGACGTCCGAAGCTTGCGCCGAAACATCCGGCTTGATACGGCCGTCCGCGGTAGGCCCGGGTGATGAGAAACCAGACAGATTAAGCATGGAGTCAACGCCTCCGATAGCAAGAATGCTGTCAGCGTCTGCCGGGGAAATGACTGTTCCCCATTGCGAGTTTCGCTCGTTACCTTGCGCCGTTAGAACGAGAATTCCCCGCCGCTGTGCCTCCGTGACAGCTTGCGCGACGACGGTGGAGCGACCGTCCATTTGATCTTGTGTGTACCAATCAATGTAGCCCAAGCTCGATGTGGTGATATCGGCGCCTGCGCTGTCCGCCCATTCCATTCCGGCAACGTAATAATCTTCCTCGACTTCGGTTTCGGTTGGAACATATTCCGTTTTGGCAAGCATCCAAAGTGCTCCGAATGCAGGACCAATGATGTTGTTGCTGTCAAGTCCGGCAGCGGCAGACAGGACGGCAGTGCCGTGAGAATGCTGTTCGGCCGAGTCTTGTCCAGCTTCGTTTGCGACAATTGAATCCCCAAAGATGAAATCCCGCATCGCAAGGTAGTTCAAATCCCGAAGCGCAACATGCTCCGTCCGAAAGCCCGTGTCCAACATACATAGAAGAACGCCGCTTCCGGATAAGCCCCTCGCATGGAGCTCCGGGATACGGCAAATTTCGTTCTGTCTGAAACTGTTTCCGTACTGCGTGCTGTCGAGGCGGGAAGATCCGTTGCTGCGGGGCAAGTCGATGGCCAATTTCTTCGTGAACTGCCGGGTATCCTTAACAAATGGGAGAGATCGAATGAGCTCAAGTTGCTGAGTGGATGCATCAACACTAACTGCATTCAGCCACTTGCTAACGGCACGTACCTGAGCTCCCGTTTGCCGGACTTGACTGATGTAATCGGCATGCACCGGAATATCTCCCAAACTTACAACGTCGGTACCGTTTCGCAACCGCCGTTCTATCGACCGCTCGGACAACTTCGCTCGCGCGTTATCGAGTTCCCGCTGCTCTTGGCCGGGAACAATGCATTTATCGTGAAAAAAAACCCAGTTGCGCGAGGTTTGTGACAAAACTTGCCCGGCAAAAGTTAATACTATAAATGAAAATATACCTATCAAACGCATTCTTTGGCCTTTCTATAACCGATATGACATACCCAGTGTCCAATCCGTAGGCGCTTTCCTTTCGACAGGAAAAGACCAGCCTGCCTGTATCAATGTGCCGCCCTCTATCAATCCGACGGCGCCGCCGATTGTTATTCGATGTACATCTGACCAGATGTAACCGCTGCGGACGATTCCATAATTTCCGAGAATATACTCCAGGCCAAGCCTTGAGGCGGAATAGGAGTATTTGACCTCTTCAATAAGTTCACCATCCCATTGGTAACTCAATGAGAATTTTCCGTTGTCGGATCGCGCAGCTATTCCCCACTGTGCAGTCTTCTGCACGACCGATGTACCTCCAAATGCGTGCTCGACGCGCGCACCAAAATTGAGATTCTTCCCGGCCGTCAGAACTCCAAGGTCAATCGAATTGCTCCACTTATCATCCAAGGAATCCGCACGCGGGATTTCGTGGATGAGTCTTAGATTGGCGCCAACAGCCAGTCGCGGCAGTGGACTCCAAAGGGAGGCAACATAAGGGACATAGTACTTCCACTCCGAAGGCCGGATCTGACCGTCAACATAAAGTCCTGTTCCGAGGCGGGCTCCTTCTTCTGAGGCTGGATTGGCGTATGCAATAATCACTCTGTCGGTTGCCGATCCTGTGGTGGTACCGTATGTGAAATCGGATCCCATACCCTGCATTGCGAATAGCCCGGCGGGATTGAATAATACTCCGGTAGGGTCTGCGGACAGTGCCACGACAGCTCCAGCCAAACCCGTGGACCTTGGCTCAATGATCGGGGACAAACTTTGGGCGAACAACTGTCCAATCGCAAGAAGCAGAAGAAAAGGAAGCATAGGTCTGAATTTACGATACTTTGAGGGGAGTGGCAACCGAAAAGTGAAGCACGATTCGAGAGAAATTAGTCCTCCCGAGTTGGCGGGTCAGAAATAGAACTCCTCTCTAACAAAAACATAAAAACATATTTTATATACACATAAACAATAAAGTTAGTCAGAAAGTGGTTAAGAATCGCCTTGACAGGAAAGTTGGAGGTGCTTATATTATGGCCTGCTTCAAATTACGGTAGGTCATGCGCGCCGGGTAATGCCCGGCGTTCTTACCCACTAAGGGCAGTTGAAGCGCCAAATGATCTTTGTCAATGGGAAATGTGCGATTCTGACAGGTTCCGCCCGAATTATGTCAGAAAGGCCCTGAACAATTTATTGGACAAATTCACATGTAAATAATTTACAACGGAGAGTTTGATCCTGGCTCAGGACGAACGCTGGCGGCGTGCTTAACACATGCAAGTCGAACGAAGTAGCAATACTTAGTGGCGAACGGGTGCGTAACACGTGACTAACTTGCCCAAGACTGTGGAATAACGGAGGGAAACTTCCGCTAATACCGCATGTTGAGCTTGGATGGCATCATCTGAGCTTGAAAGATTTATCGGTCTTGGATAGGGTCGCGGCCTATTAGCTTGTTGGTGGCAGCCACACTGGGACTGAGATACGGCCCAGACTCCTACGGGAGGCAGCAGTGAGGAATATTGCGCAATGGGCGAAAGCCTGACGCAGCAACGCCGCGTGAAGGATGAAGGTGCTCTGCATTGTAAACTTCTGTAGGGAGGGAAGAATGGCCTGCTATTGGCGGGTTTGACGGTACCTCCAAAGTAAGCACCGGCTAATTCCGTGCCAGCAGCCGCGGTAATACGGAAGGTGCAAGCGTTGTCCGGATTGACTGGGTGTAAAGGGCGCGTAGGCGGAGAGGTGTGTCGGGAGTGAAATCGTGCGGCTTAACCGTACAATTGCTTTCGAAACTACCTCCCTTGAGTGCAGAAGGGGTTGATGGAATACCTGGTGTAGCGGTGGAATGCGTAGATATCAGGTAGAACACCGGAGGCGAAGGCGGTCAACTGGTCTGCAACTGACGCTGAGGCGCGAAAGTGTGGGGAGCAAACAGGATTAGATACCCTGGTAGTCCACACCGTAAACGATGATCACTAGTCGTCGGAGGATTCGACCCCTTCGGTGACGTCGCTAACGCATTAAGTGATCCACCTGGGGAGTACGCTCGCAAGGGTGAAACTCAAAGGAATTGACGGGAGCCCGCACAAGCGGTGGAGCATGTGGTTTAATTCGATGCAACGCGAAGAACCTTACCTGGGCTCGAAGTGTAGTGTAAACTCATGAAAGTGAGGTATTCCTTCGGGAAGCGCTACATAGGTGCTGCATGGCTGTCGTCAGCTCGTGTCGTGAGATGTTGGGTTAAGTCCCGCAACGAGCGCAACCCTTGTCCTTAGTTGCCATCAGGTAAAGCTGGGAACTCTAAGGAGACTGCCGGCGTTAAGTCGGAGGAAGGTGGGGATGACGTCAAGTCCTCATGGCCCTTACGTCCAGGGCTACACACGTGCTACAATGGCTGGTACAAAACGTCGCAAAACCGCGAGGTCAAGCTAATCGTAAAAAACCAGTCTCAGTTCGGATTGTACTCTGCAACTCGAGTACATGAAGTCGGAATCGCTAGTAAACGCGAATCAGCAGGTCGCGTTGAATACGTTCCCGGGCTTTGTACACACCGCCCGTCACACCATGGGAGCCGGTAGGACCCGACGATCCCTCGCCAACCGCAAGGAGGTAAGGATCTAAGGTAAGCCCGGTGACTGGGGTGAAGTCGTAACAAGGTAACCGTATCGGAAGGTGCGGTTGGATCACCTCCTTTCTAAGGAGAATCCTTTGTGCGGATTTATTCGCACAGGATATGGTCGAAGGCCTTTATTGACTCGTGGCGGAACCTCTCAGATCGCACATTTCCCATTGTAATAGTAGACGGACAAAGCAGTCTTTGTGTGGCTGCGCCTTGGTCGGCAATAGGCCGATCAAGGTCGTTCTCCGTCGTTAAATTTGCTGGTCGTTGTTCGGGCCTGTAGCTCAGTTGGTTAGAGCGCACGGCTGATAACCGTGAGGTCACAAGTTCAACTCTTGTCAGGCCCACTATGCGCGGGCTTGACGGAATCGGACTTGGGGCGTTAGCTCAGCTGGGAGAGCGCCGGCTTTGCAAGCCGGAGGTCATCGGTTCGATCCCGATACGCTCCACAATGCGATTGGGGCGGAATATATCTGTTTGTAAAAAGTTTTTTGAAAGTCTCTGTCGCGACAAGCACTCCTGCCGAGTATAGTTGTCGCTGACTAGAGAGCCGGATGTAAGTCCGGTCCACATCCGCCGGTGAATGATGAAGCCGGTGAGTATCTACCCTGCGGAGGGGTAGTTGAAAGCTCTTTGACAATTGGAAGGAAAAAATGCAACTTCGTTGAGAAGTTCATTTCTCGAGCATAATAAGATACCGAGGATAGCAGTTCAAAGTTCTTGGAAGTTTTGGGTAGCGGTTGGCATTCAACGGCAATTGCAAGCTTCAAAAGGATTTTTTTGATCAAGCTACTAAGGGCGTTAGGTGGATGCCTTGGCACAAGAAGGCGATGAAGGACGTGGTAAGCTGCGATAAGCGTCGGAGAGGTGCAAACAACCATAGACCCGGCGATGTCCGAATGGGGAAACCCGATCAGGGTCATGCCTGATCACGTAAAGAGTAAACGCAGGGAACTGAAACATCTAAGTACCTGCTGGAAAAGAAATCAACCGAGATTTTCAGAGTAGCGGCGAGCGAAATGGAAAGAGCCTAAACCCGCGTTGTGTGAAAGCGTTGCAGCGTTGCAGCGTGGGGGTTATGGGACTCGACAGGACTGTGTAACCAGTCTGAGTGAGTTACAAAGCTAATTGATAGTCGAACCGACTGGGAAGTCGGAGCGCAGAGGGTGAAACTCCCGTAGGCGAAATCAATTAGTCTCACGTCGATGTTCCCGAGTAGGGCGGGGCACGTGGAACCCTGCTTGAATTTGGGTGGACCATCATCCAAGGCTAAATACTCTCTTGTGACCGATAGTGAACCAGTACCGTGAGGGAAAGGTGAAAAGCACCCCGGGAGGGGAGTGAAATAGTACCTGAAACCTAGCGCTTACAAGCTGTAGGAGCCCGCAAGGGTGACTGCGTACCTTTTGCATAATGGTCTGGCGAGTTACTCGTCACTGGCAAGGTTAAGTGTTTCAGACACGGAGCCGCAGCGAAAGCGAGTCTGAATAGGGCGAAGAGTCAGTGGCGGTAGACGCGAAGCCGGGTGAGCTACGCATGGCCAGGATGAAGTTTCAGTAACATGAAATGGAGGTCCGAACTAATTGGGGTTGAAAACCCACTGGATGAGCTGTGCGTAGGGGTGAAAGGCCAAACAAACTCGGAGATAGCTCGTACTCCCCGAAATATATTGAGGTATAGCCTCAGGGATGAATGTTGAAGGTAGAGCACTGGAAAGGTTAGGGCCGTCACCACGGTACCGTCCCTTACCAAACTCCGAATGTCAATCATTTGAACCCTGGGAGTCAGCCTACGTGGGATAAGCTGTGTGGACGAGAGGGGAAGAACCCAGACCGCCAATTAAGGCCCCCAAGTGATACCTAAGTGATTAAAGAGGTGGGTCCGCAAAAACAACCAGGATGTTGGCTTAGAGGCAGCCACCATTTAAAGAGTGCGTAATAGCTCACTGGTCGAGTAGATCTGCGCTGAAAATCCACGGGACTCAAGGTATCCGCCGAAATTGCGGGATCGTTTTACGATCGGTAGGGGAGCATTCCAGTTGCTGATGAAGCGGTAGCGTGAGCAGCCGTGGAGGTCCTGGAAGTGATTATGCCAGAATGAGTAGTGAGAAAACAGGTGAGAAACCTGTTCACCGTAAGCCCAAGGGTTCCTGGGTAAAGATAATCTTCCCAGGGTTAGCCGGTCCCTAAGTTGAAGCCGACAGGCGTAGACGATGGAAACCATGTTAATATTCATGGGCCGCTGAAGGTTCGTTTGTACGATGGAGTGACGCAGAAGTGAAAGGACAGCCGGGTGATGGATATCCCGGTTTAAGGTCGTAGGCTGGTCAGTAGGAAAATCCGCTGGCTAAGGCTGAAAGCCGAATACGAGGGCTTAGCCCACAAAGTGTCCCTAATCAAGCTGCCAGGAAAAACTTCTAAGGAGAATCGAGGCGACCGTACCCGAAACCGACTCAGGTGGGCGAGGAGAGTATCCTAAGGTGCTCGAGAGAACCAAGGTAAAGGAACTCGGCCAACTAACTCCGTAACTTCGGAAGAAGGAGTGCCCGCGCAAGCGGGTCGCAGTGAAGAGGCCCAGGCGACTGTTTACCAAAAACACAGGGCTCTGCGAAGTCGTAAGACGACGTATAGGGCCTGACACCTGCCCGGTGCTGGAAGGTTAAGGGGATCTGTCATGGAGCAAGCCCCAGTAAACGGCGGCCGTAACTATAACGGTCCTAAGGTAGCGAAATTCCTTGTCGGGTAAGTTCCGACCTGCACGAATGGTGTAACGATCTGGGCGCTGTCTCTACCTTGGACTCGACGAAATTGCAATCTCAGTGAAGATACTGGGTTCCCGCGGCAGGACGGAGAGACCCCGTGGACCTTTACTATACCCTGACACTGACATTTAGCTTCTGATGTGTAGGATAGGTGGGAGGCTTTGAAGCTGGCGCGCTAGCGTCGGTGGAGCCAACGTTGAAATACCACCCTTTAGCTGTTGAATGTCTAACCTTGGATTACCAGAGACACTGTCAGGCGGGTAGTTTGACTGGGGCGGTCGCCTCCCAAAATGTAACGGAGGCGCCCAAAGGTTCCCTCAGCACGGTCGGCAATCGTGCAAAGAGTGCAAAGGCATAAGGGAGCTTGACTGCAAGACAAACAAGTCAAGCAGGTAGGAAACTAGGGCTTAGTGATCCGGCGGTAGTGAATGGAAATGCCGTCGCTCATCGGACAAAAGGTACCCCGGGGATAACAGGCTTATCGCCGCCAAGAGTTCACATCGACGCGGCGGTTTGGCACCTCGATGTCGGCTCGTCACATCCTGGGGCTGGAGAAGGTCCCAAGGGTTTGGCTGTTCGCCAATTAAAGTGGCACGCGAGCTGGGTTCAGAACGTCGTGAGACAGTTCGGTCCCTATCCGCCGTGGGCGTAGGAATCTTGAGGAGTGCTGTGCTTAGTACGAGAGGACCGGCATGGACGAACCTCTGGTGTACCGGTTGTGGCGCCAGCTGCAGCGCCGGGTAGCTAGGTTCGGATCGGATAAACGCTGAAAGCATCTAAGTGTGAAACCGACTCCAAGATTAGGATTCCCTGAAGATCCCTTGAAGATGACAAGGTTGATAGGCTACAGGTGTAAGTGCAGTAATGCATTCAGCCGAGTAGTACTAATAGATCGTTCGGCTTGATCAATATAATTGTCTTCGGAAGCCAACCGCTTCCCGAAGCTTCCACTGAGAATTGCTTCCTCGGGCTCGAGAAATTGGGTCTCGCGAAGATTGCATCCTTCCAATTGTTGTTGTTTTTTTCCGCTGGTCATAGAGAAAGGGCCACACCTCTTCCCATTCCGAACAGAGTCGTTAAGCCTTTCTTCGCCGATGGTACTTGCCGGGCAACTGGCTGGGAGAGTAGGGCATCAGCGGGAATATTATTTGACAAGCCCTTGACTTTCTGAGTCAAGGGCTTTTTCTTTGGGTATGATTTTCAGGATGCAAGAGGTGTCAAGATGCGACTGACGTTGCTGATTTCAATCTGTTTGTTCGCAATTTCCTGTTCAAGCACTGTTAAGCATGTCTACCGACGCGAAACTCACGAGTTACTTCACAGTGTTCTCTGGATGCAGAGTTCAGCCGAGTACTATGCGTCGTGTGAGACGGTGTATTTGGGAGCGCTGGACGCTCTCGAGCGCGCGCTTGACGATACAAGCTGGACGGCCGCCGCGGAGCAGAAACCTCCATTTGGAACGAAACCTCCTGCAATCATAGTTGACGTCGACGAGACGGTACTTGACAATTCGGCCTATGAGGCCCGATTGATTTTGGACAAGTCAAGCTACCCCGACAAATGGGATGAATGGTGCTGCGAAGAGAAAGCCCCCGCGATTCCGGGCGCGGTAGAATACCTGAAGGAGGCGGACAAGAAGGGTGTGGCAATCTTTTATGTTACGAACCGCGACGCGAAAGTGGATGAATGCACGTGGCGGAACTTGAGAGCACAGGGCTTTCCACAGACTACAACCGCGGAGCAAGTGATGTGTAAGGATGAACGCGACGGTTGGGGTTCTGACAAGAGTACGCGTCGCGATTACATCGCCAAGACCCATAGAATAGTGCAAATCGCAGGCGACAATCTCGATGATTTTGTGGGATACAAGAAGACAACGGACGAGCGGGAGAAACTGGCCAAGGACTATATGAGTTGGTGGGGCACTCGTTGGTTTATGCTGCCAAATCCTGCATATGGGTCATGGGAAAGAGCATTACTCAGGTACGATAGCGGACTCAGCGATAGTTTAATGTTACGACTCAAACATGACTCACTTGAGCCGCTCCGATAGGACCTGTAATCGAATTGAGTGTCAAGCCGCTTCACAAGCGGCTTGTTTTTTGTAGATTTAGTAGCTATATTCCGTATTGGTGGAAAGTTGCAGTGATTCCGAATCGAAACACTTTAAGCACAGTAAATATATTATGTTAGAGATACCAAATACACCCACAGGAACCAATCTAGTCTGCCGGGGATGGTTGCAGGAAGCTGCATATAGAATGCTCCTGAACAATCTCGACCAATCTGTTGCCGAAGATCGTGAGCAACTGATAGTGTACGGTGGGACCGGAAAAGCGGCCAGGAATCGTGAAGCACTTGAGCTCATACTCGAGTCATTGAAGAAACTCGCCAATGACGAGACGCTGCTCGTGCAATCCGGTAAGCCAGTTGGTATTGTGACAACACACCCGGATGCTCCGCGTGTACTTATTGCCAACTCGAATCTCGTTCCACAATGGGCGAACTGGGAGTATTTCCACGAGTTAGAGGCAAAAGGCTTGATAATGTATGGCCAGATGACAGCCGGTTCGTGGATTTACATCGGGACTCAAGGCATACTGCAGGGAACGTATGAGACTTTCGCAGCAGCCGGCCGCAAACACTTCGGCGGGACTCTGGCCGGTACCTGGACACTGACAGGCGGATTAGGAGGAATGGGCGGCGCACAGCCCCTTGCTGTGACACTGAATGGCGGTGCCGTGCTTTGTGTCGAAGTGGACCCCATTAGACTTAGGAGACGGGTAGAAATTGGCTACTGCGATCGCGCGAGCGAATCTCTTGACGAAGCACTGAATCTTGTGAAAAACGCTGCAAGAAATAAGCAGGCTCTTTCTGTTGGTCTGCTTGGTAACTGTGCCGATGTTTTTCCTGAATTGGTCCGACGCGGGGATCTGCCGCAGCTCGTGACAGACCAAACTTCCGCGCATGATGAATTAAACGGCTACGTGCCGAACGGGATGCTCTATGCGGAGGCTCTTGAACTTCGCAGGCGGAATGCAGCAGAGTACATCAGGTATTCGATGGGTGCCATGGTACAGCACTGTCGGGCAATAAAGGAAATGCAGGATCAAGGTGTCGTGGCGTTTGATTATGGAAATAATCTGCGAGGACAAGCTCTGAAAGGCGGCTACGCCGAGGCCTTTGCCTACCCGGGATTTGTTCCGGCATACGTCAGACCGCTATTCTGTGAAGGCAAAGGTCCATTCAGGTGGGCAGCACTTTCAGGCGATCCGAAAGACATAAATGCAATTGACCGGAAAGCCCTTGAGCTGTTTCCAGATGATGCCGGACTGCAACGGTGGATAAAAGAAGCGACCACTAAAATACCGTTTCAAGGCTTACCCGCTCGCATTTGCTGGCTTGGTCAAGGAGACCGGGCAAAACTTGGATTAGCGATAAACGCCATGGTTGCATCAGGAGAAGTAAATGCGCCAATCGTTATCGGTCGCGATCATCTGGATTGCGGAAGCGTGGCTTCACCGAATCGCGAAACTGAGTCCATGAAAGACGGATCAGACGCAATTTCAGATTGGCCATTGTTAAATGCATTGGTGAACACAGCAAGCGGAGCCACATGGGTGAGCTTCCATCACGGCGGCGGAGTCGGAATTGGTGCATCACAGCACGCCGGCCAAGTAGTTGTGGCTGACGGTACTAATGATGCAGCCAGGCGAATTGAGCGAGTATTGACAAACGATCCGGCAATGGGCATATTTCGTCATCATGATGCCGGGTACGAATTGGCGACAGAAACCGCAATTACGAAAAACGTCAGGATACCGGGACTAAACTACTAATGATGAACTACGAGAACATAATCTGGAGTACTTCGGGTCCGGTCGGGCAGATTACGATAAACCGACCGAAGGCGCTGAACGCCTTGAACGGGGCGACACTTACTGAACTTGAGCACTGTCTGGATAAAGAAATCACGCCGGAAATCCGGGCACTCGTGATTACAGGTTCAGGCGAGAAGAGTTTTGTCGCAGGCGCGGACATAATTGAGATTCGGGAATTGGATTCTAAGACAGGCAAACTATTTACCGAGCGCGGCAATCGGTTGTTTTCGCGGATAGAGTCTTTGCCGATACCAGTCATCGCCGCCGTAAATGGTTTCGCGCTTGGTGGAGGATGCGAATTGGCAATGTCGTGCCATCTTCGAATTGCGTCAGAGAAGGCGAAATTCGGCCAACCTGAGATAAAGTTGGGCATTATTCCTGGATACGGCGGCACCCAAAGACTTGCGCGGTTAATTGGCGGTGGCAGAGCACTAGACCTGTTACTTACGGCGCGAATGATAGATGCGAATACGGCATTGCAATGGGGTCTTGTCAATGAAGTTGCTGCACCGGAAACAATTCAGACCAGAGCAATTGAACTTGCAACACAACTTGCGCAGCTCGCGCCGCTTGCACGCAAAGCGATCCTAGAAGCCGTCTATCGCGGCGCAGGAAAGCCTCTTACCGATGCACTAAGAATTGAGGAAGAGTTGTTCGCCCTTTGCTGCGGCACAAAAGACAAGCTGGAAGGCACCACCGCCTTTCTCGAAAAACGTGAAGCAGCATTTTCCGGGGAATAAGGTTGAATTCAGCTCTGATTTTTGATATCGGGACTTTAGCGACACCGCAGCTGAAGGACGCTGACGATCTGCGGCGGCCAGTACAGGAACTTCATAACGCTGCCGTATGGATTGAGAACGGTCATTTCAAGGAAATAGGCAGGTCGTTTGACTTGCTAAATCGGGTTCCAACGAGCGTTCCTCGATACAATGCTCTGCACAAGCTAATGCTTCCCGGTTTTGTCGATTGCCATGCACATCCGATATTTGTTGGCAACCGTGCGGGAGAGTTCTACTTGCGTAACCGCGGAGCGTCGTATCAAGAAATATCCGAGAAGGGAGGAGGAATTCACGCAACTGCTCGCAGAATTGCTGCTGCCTCGGTCGAGCAGATCGTTCGTGAATCACTCCCGAGATTCGAGATGTCTTTAGCCGGCGGAGTGACAACGATCGAATGCAAGAGCGGATATGGGTTGACCTGGGCCGGTGAAGAGAGACTGCTCGTCGCTATGCGCGAAATAGAGAAGATTGTGCCACAGAGAATGGTCAAGACCTTGTTGATACATGCCGTTCCTTTGGAACTAGCGAGCAAGCGCGACACTTTTGTTCAAGAAGTGACAGATCAGATCATACCTGAAACTCGAGAGCGCGGACTGGCTGGGAGGGTGGACGTATTTTGCGAGCGCGGCGCATTTTCGGTGGAAGACTCAAGAACTATTCTGAGTGCCGCAAAAGCACTTGGAATGGACATAACGATACATGCCAATCAATTTGGACATTCGGGCGGTGCTCTCCTTGCCGCTGAGCTCGGTGCACGCAGCGCAGATCATCTTGAGTATTTGAATGACGATGAAATTACGCGTTTGCATAACGCAGGTGTCGTATGCGTTGCTCTTCCCGCGTGCGTCTATTGCATGAACTCAATACCATATCCCCCGATGCGGAAAATGCTGGATTCGGGAATAAGATTAGCTGTTGCAACGGACATGAATCCGGGGACGTCAATGACGGAATCAATACCGTTTTGCATGACTACCGCGGCAATATACGGCAAACTCACCATGAACGAGCTGCTTTGGTCTGTGACTCTGGATTCAGCGCGGGCACTTGGAATTCAAGATTTGGCGGGATCGATAGAACCCGGCAGGCAAGCGGATTTCAGCTTGTGGAACTTACCTTCACCGGAGTCCCTACCTTATTTTATGGGAGCATGCCACGCCGACGAAGTCTGGATCGCAGGGGAGCAGGTGTACGAGTTTACATCAACAGTCAAGCGCTATTGAAACTTCCCCAACAATGACTTCTCTTATCGCTAGACTGCATGCGTCAGACAAATTGGTGAATTGGAGACTTTTGCGCGCTTCAGGCGAAGAACTTCGGGCGGTGGACGACTTTCTCGTTGGCCATGCGGATAGAATGGAGTCAGAGTACGGCAGCACGACCATAGACATCTTTGCGGACGAGAACATCTTAGTTGTCGTTGAGCCGGAGCCCTTGTGCCCCGCATTATTCCACGTGCACGGCGAGAGATTTACTATTGGTTTGGCAGACTTGGATAAAGTGCAATCAGAACTTGTTGCGTTCGGAGTACGGCTCGACCAGCCGAAGCGAAGTACTGAAGGAAACGGCATACGAAATGTTATTGAGAACCTCTGGAAGCTGTGGGAGCAGCGATGCCGCTGCAGAGCGCTTGAGTGTATTCAGGCTGAGCATAGATTTGATAGAGAGGGCGCGGACTTTTTCGATGCAATTGAGCAACGACTTCGCAGTTTGTTTGCTCCTGATTATCTGGAGATAGCACCTGCAAATTCGAGCACATACTGGCCAGACCGACCTGAAGGGTGGTCGTGGATTTTCGCGTCTCGTTCCGAGTTTCAATGGCCATCGCCGCTATCTCAAAACTACGAAGAAGGCTTGTTTCGGAAAGGAAGCACGGAGTTTGTCGCCGAGTTAAGTGAGCGCGAGATGCCGTTGTTTGCAGCGAATCAGGCAAGCGGACTCACATCCGGGCTATTCGTGCCTCTCGTCCACCGCGGGCAACGGCATGGGATAATTAAGCTACTCTTTGTCCGCCGTCCACTGATATCAACTTCCGAGGAGTCTTCACTTCCAACAGTTCAGCATGGACTATCGCTAGTATTTGACCGTAGCGCCTTGCACTTTAGAACACAACGCATGGCAATGGTGGACGGACTGACAAATCTGTTCAATCATCGGTTCTTCCTGACGCAGTTAAGAACGGAGTATCAGCGGTCCTTGCGGTATGGCGGTGTTATCAGCCTTCTTATGATAGATGTAGACGGGTTCAAGAATTACAATGATACTTATGGCCACCAAGCCGGGAACCGTGTATTGACGTGGGTAGCCAGCATGATTCGCCGTACGGTACGTGACATTGATGTTGTTGCACGGTACGGCGGAGAAGAGTTTGCACTTATTCTCCCTGAAGTTCGCGCCGAGCAAGGGCTAATTGTTGCCGAGAAAATCCGCAAGGTGATTTCATCCGGAGAGATCGTTGCGGATACAGGCGAAAAATTGGCGCCGATCACGATTTCTTGCGGCGTAACGGACAGTGCGGGCTGCAAGAGTCCTGAGGACATGATTGACCGCGCCGATCGTGCCCTATATTGGGTGAAGCGAAATGGCCGGAACTTGGTGAGACTTGCAACTCTTGAATGAATAAAGACAAACTCAAAGTAATTCATGTTTCCTCTGAGGTTGCACCATTCAGCAAGAGCGGAGGGCTTGCTGATGTTGCCGCGTCGTTGCCGAAAGCTTTGGCTGAACATGGACATGAGGTTGTGGTTGTATCACCGTTCTATGGCAACATCAGGTTATTCGAATCAAACGGCTACTGGAATGCGGCTAAGATACAGATTAACTCACGGACTTTTCCAGTAGTTTTTGCAGAGCACAAGCATGACACCGAGAGACTCAAATATGTTTTTGTCAAATGCGATGAACTGTTTGACCGGTCGGGATATTACAATGATCCCATAACGAACCGTGACTATGAAGACAATGATGTGCGTTTTGCGCTTCTTGCCTGCGCAGCGTTGACTTGGTGCCAGAGCAACGATTGGAGACCCGACATTGTTCATGGACATGACTGGCAATCAGGCGGGTTGCCTTTGTTCATTCGATCTCCTCGTTTCAACGGTTTCTTTGATTTATCCAGGTTTGTTTTCACCATCCACAATATGGCATTTCAGGGCCGGCTGCACGGCGGGTCGAGGGCTTGGTATGATCATGCTGAGGATTATGCGGAACTTGGCGGGCCTGCAGAATTTCACGGTATGTTCAATCTACTTAAGCTGGCTATTGAAATGGCTGATGCAATCAATACTGTCAGTCCTACGTATGCACATGAACTGCGAACCGTTGAACATATGGGATTCGGCTTGAGTTCATTGCTGCATAATCGACATGCACACTTTTCGGGCATCCTGAACGGATTAGATACGACGGTATGGAATCCCGAAACAGATGCGGCACTTGCAGTCACATACAATTCAACAACGCTTGTAGCACGAAACCGAAACAAGAGAGCGCTTTGCGAGCATTGTTCATTTGACTACAAGCAGTCGACACCACTTGTAGGTATGGTGACACGCATCTCAGAACAAAAGGGTTTCGGGATCCTGCTGCCAATTATCGGGGAGATTATTAGCGCCCCGGCACAAGTTGTCATTCTTGGCAGCGGTGATCCAGATTATGAGTCAAAACTGCGAGTATTGGAGCGAGCTTACCCGAATCGTATTCGTTTGATTACAGAGTACAACGAACCCCTATCTCATCTGATTTATGGGGGATGCGATATCTTCCTAATGCCGTCCCTCTTCGAACCCTGTGGTTTGAGTCAGATGATGGCCCTTCGATATGGAGCACCACCCGTTGCAAGGGAGACGGGTGGACTCGCCGATACTATATCCGATTTTCATCATAATCCCAGAGGTGGTACCGGATTTCTTTTTCGAGAGTACAGTTCTCATGCGCTTTCCCTGACATTAAAGAAAGCGTTTAGCGCTTTTCGTAACACTGAGAAATGGCGGAGGATTCAGCGAAACGGAATGAAGGAAGACTTTAGTTGGCGCCGTTCGGCGCGAGTATACGAAGAGATGTATCGACGGGTTCTTTCTTCAGAAAGATCATATCGATGATTGTGTTGTGCTTGTCATTGATTCTCGTGGTAAGCAGTTACGCTCAGGAGGACCCTGTAGTCAAGGAAATTGTCGGTCGCAACAAGTTGTTTAGGAGAGCGACATCACTAGCGATTGGATTTGACAACTCAATTTATGTCGTTGATGCCGGAAACAGTAAGGTAATAGCCCTCAATGAATCCGGGAATGTGCTCTATGAAAGCAGTCAGGGGGGCTCGGACGGGGAACTTCGGTGGCCAGTAGACGTTGCAATTAGTGGAAGTGGCGGCGTTTATGTCGTGGATGCAGGCAACAAGCGAATTGTGGAGTATTCAAGACTGCTTGAGTGGCGCGGAGAATTTGTAATCAGAGATGCAGCCGGTGAAGTACTTGAACCGAGAATGATTGCATCTAATATCGAAGGTGATTTGTTCATATATGAGAATAGCAACAATCAAATCATCAAGTACGACCGTTTTTTCACGGCTGTCGGTAGAATTGGCGGTCAAGTTGGCGGAATCTTGACGGCACCGGTGTCATTAGATTGCATATCTGACGACTTGTATTGGATAGATGATGCCACCCAGAAGGCATACACTTGTGACAATAATTTAAGTAATGCAAGACTCTGGCAAGCAGGCTTCCCATCGACCGATTTATATCAATTGACCGGAGTAGGTCAGACGTGGTTTGCTGTGTCAGATCAGGGGATTGTGCGTACAGACCAGGGAAACTTCTCAGTTGTTGCCTTGGAAGTGATTGACATCGCGTCGCAATTCGCGAAAGACTTACGCTTGGAAGCACGATCCTCCAATGATCTATATATTCTAGATTCTCGCAGCGGGCGCATTCTCCTGTTACATTGGCCATAGTCATGAAAAGCACAATACTGTGCGAACACTATTCACTTCCACAATAGTAACTCTAATTCTGCTTTCTTGCTTAAGCCATTTGGGTTACTGCGAAGGCGGAAGCTATTGGAGGAAGGGGCAGACTGAATATGTGGCAAGCGGTGGAGAGTTGATTGTCACACTACGACACACGTGGATAAGCACCGAGTCCATAACGGTACAGAAGAATGAGTTTTATCTTGAACCTTTGAAGGATTACAGAGTCGATCTGCAGGGGAATTCGATTCGACTCCTGGCGCCTTTAGCAGAAGGAGACACAATTCTTGTAGATTATGTGTATGCGCCGTTTTCGCTGCTTAGATCCTATTCGCGCCGTTCCCTTGCGGATTTGAAGCCATGGGTACCACTTTCAGACAGAGGCAGAAGTAATCTGGATTCATCACGTTCCGATGCTGTCGAGCAGAACTGGACGAGTCTGAGACGAGCTGGTTCGTTGATTCGAAGTATTCAGATTGGTACAAATCAAGACTTGTCTTTTGAGTCTGCTCTTTCGTTGCAAGTTGAAGGAAAAGTGGGGTCAAACGTCGAAATTGTGGCGGCCCTGAGCGACCAAAATTTGCCGATACAGCCGGAAGGAACGACGGAATCAATTCGCGAACTGGACAAAGTTTTTGTAACTGCCAAGTCGGAGCATTTCAAGGCGACTATTGGCGATTATGAACTGGAACTGGCGGGCGGCCGCTATGACGCCTATTCCAGAAAGCTCACTGGTTTGACACTTGGTGCGATCCACGAATCTGCATCAGCTCAAGTCTCTGCGGCGGTGGGGCGAGGTGAATACGCTTCAAATCGCTTCTCAGGCGAGGAGAGCGTGCAGGGCCCTTACAGTTTGACAGGACGAAACGGCGAGTCTCATATCGTCATTCTTGCAGGCACCGAAACTGTCTGGCTTGACGGACTTCAGTTGCGCAGGGGGAGCGATAACGACTATATTATTGACTATTCTGCAGGTCAGATTACCTTCACGTCTCGTAGATTAATTACGTCCGATTCGCGAATATTCGTCGAGTTTGAATACGCCAATGAAGATTATGAGAGGCAGTTCTGGGCGTCGCGTGCAACGGCACATTCGCGGAAACTGAATTCTAATGTTTTCGCAACATTCATCACTGAACGAGACGACAGAAACAGGCCGCTTGGATTCGCACTCGACAGCCTTGATCGAAAGGCACTCGCATTTGCTGGCGACTCTGCGGGATTAGCAATTACAGAGTCGGCCGATTCTGTGGGTCCGAACCTGGGAGATTACGTTCGGCGGGATACACTTATTGAGAGTCAGGAGTACTCGTACTTTGTGTATGTCTTTCCGTCCCCCCAGGGCGTCCCGCAAGGTGATTGGCAAGTGTTCTTTGATGACTTTGGCAACGGTGGTGGCGAGTATGTTGCGGAAGCAGACTCCCTTGGGAGGACATACTACCGATTTGTCGGCATTGGGGTTGGTCGTTACAAGGCTGCTCGCAGATTACCTTTACCTTCATCCAAGGATTTGGCGGCGATTCGAGTTGCACATGGACGGGATGTAGGTTTCAACGGAAGTGCGGAAATCGCATTGAGTAATCATGATCGAAATTCTTTTTCCGGTCTAAATGATTCAGACAATAATGGCGCAGCGGCAACCGTCCAGTTGGGCTACAATGCCCCTGAACTGGATCTATACAAGTTCAAACTCAGAAACTTTGTCGCAAACTTGGAGGGTAATATTCGGGACAAGTCATACAGTGACTTGAGTAGAAGCGATGAGGTTGAGTTTGACAGGATGTGGGCAGGATCGTTGGCCAGACAAGAGGATGAGCAGAATGCTCAACTAAGTGTTGGTGTTTCACCGATACGCTCATTCAACATCGGCGGAAGTGTCGGTGCGCTTGCCAGAGGCGAGGCATTCAATAGCACCCGGATTAGCACGAACGCGACATTTCAGCCGATGAGATCAACCTCGTTGTATGCAGAACACTTAAGCATTATTAGCGATGACAGCACTGATGAGCGACACACGGATTGGGTTCGGCAGCGCATGGAGGGCAGGACAGCTTGGAGGGGTTTCCTGCCACGAGCAACTTTGAATCGTGAACGGCAATTGCGAGATTCACGTTCTGCTGAGAGCGGCTTCAGGTTTAACGACATTTCGTTTGGCAGTGCGTACAAACTTCCTTCGGATATTGAGATTGAAGCTG
The DNA here is from genome assembly GCA_013360195.1 of bacterium. Taxonomy (NCBI): domain Bacteria; species bacterium. Next base: position 117,877 of record JABWCQ010000007.1, on the reverse strand, counting down.
AAGCCGGATTTCGACAAGATGACACACGATCAAGCGGAAGCATCTTCAGTAAGGTATCGGAGTCAGTCGGGTGGGCTGGCGAGGTACGCTGGATGCCTAATGAAACCGGACGTGGCAGTGTTAGATGGAGTCATCGGGACAGAAATTACGAGAATCCAGATTCCATGTCAGTTTCGTCAGATGCTGGAAGATTTGAACTATTTGTGTCGCCCCGTAACAGAGTACTTGAATTTAATGCAACCTATGATGCCTTGAAGTCTCGGACAGAGCAGCAATTGCAGCTTTTCGTCCCCGTTACTCCTGGCAGCGGTTCCTATAGTCTTGTCAACGGTACGTATGTACCCGATGACCAAGGAGACTTTATTCTTGTCAGTCGCAATACGGGTGACTTTAGTCCTTCGTCGGAAATTCGCGCATCAAGCCAAATCTGGATCCGGCCAGACGAGACTAAAGGGGAAGGAAACCCAATCTGGAGCCGCCTTTCCTTCGAGACCGAAGCGACCGTAGAAGAGCAAACGCGCGACGCCATTACAATCGGGCTTTTGTTACTTGACCGTCGCAAACTTCGAACCCCATCGACGATTGACGGACGATTCTCATTAAGACAAGACGTTCATTATAATAGGCTATCAAGGAAGTGGTCTCTTCGACTAAGAGTTCAGAACTCCGGTTCGCAAGTTTCAAGATACACGAACGGTTCGCAGTTGACAACAGGAAATACGGGCACATTGCGCGTGAGGTACGTGATATCAAGTGCATTTCGCGGGGAAACGGAGATATCATGTGATCTTGAACGTCAGATCTATCAAGGATTGGCGGCTGAGAGTTCCGATATTCGAAGATTCAGAGTCCAAGAGGATGTAGTTTGGTCTTCTGCTTCCCCTTGGGAAGCAGGCCTGAAGATAGTGGGTGTTGAGAGTGCTGACGAGAAATCAAGAACACAGGCGTCCATACGAACATTAGCTCCAAGGATATCGTACACAAAATATCAAAGGGGCAGAGCGGACGGAGAATTCCAATGGACACATGTCGGATCAAATCGAAGCAGGTTATCCCAGTCAATCGGTGAAGGATCGAATCGCGGCGAGAATTTTCGCTGGTCGTTTAGAGTGACTTATTCATTCTCGGCAAACTTTTCTGGTTCAATTGAATATTCGGGTCGGCGTGACGCGGGCGAGGACATTATTAATGTTGGCCGCGTAGAGGCAAGGGCTAATTTCTAATGCTCGCTTTTCGAATATCCATAATGTGCCTCGGCATAATTTGCACGCTTGGCAGCGCATTTGGCAAGGGAATCGAGAGCCTCCATGTAAGGGGATTCAGTGAACCGGTCGTACAGACGTGGTTAAGTCTTGTCGGCGGCGAAGAGGACATTGACCCAGCAGCGATAGTCGGTGATTCTCTCATTTGCCTCGGATATTTGGAGTGCAACGTTTACCAGCATGGTGATACGATATTCGTAAACACGGGCAAACAGTATCATTTCCGGAGTGCCAATGTCTCCGGAGACTCTGCAGTACTTTGGAAGGTGTCCAATGAGACTCTCCCGTGGTCGCGCAGCGGTGAGTTTGATCTCGCCAGAATAACCGAATCTGCGAACGAAATTCTGTCATGGTGCGAATCAAATGGCTACCCATACGCACGTGTAGAATTAGATTCGTTTTCAGTGAACGCCGATTCTCATTTTGTTACACCTTATGTGAGAGTACTGGCTGGTCCTTTGGTGAGCATAGACTTTATTGGATTTGAAGGAAATGACATTTCACAGTCATGGATGCTTGCCAAAGAGAGCCGGCTTAAGAACGGAATGAGTTTTAACCAACTACGAGTTCAATCAGCACATCGTCGACTGTCTCAGCTTGAATTCATTCGCAGCGTGCGCGAACCAAGAATAGTAGTTGGTGAAGCAGGTAGGACCGGCATTGTGTTTGAAGTTGAGGAGAATAAGCTTTCCAGGCTTGATTTGGTTGCAGGCTTGAGTCCGAGAAATGACATCGGCGAGCAGACATTTACCGCATATGTGGACCTGCAATTTCTAAACTTGTTTGGAACTGGCAGGCGTGGCAAGGTAAAGTGGACAAAACCAGCAAAAGGAATTCAGGAACTTTTATTTGCATGGAGAGAGACATGGCTCGCACGCTTGCCACTTTACCTGGAAGGTTCATTTGCTCAACGAGTCGAGGACACCTTGTATGTGACTCGTGATTATGGCGCGCGGCTTGGTGTGCCGATTGCGTCCAATACTGACATCTTTGGCGGCGTCACGCGGTCGGAATTGTTGGCGGATTCCGCAGTAGCATCATTGCTTAGTATTTCGCCGCACAATACCGTCTTTCTTGAGCTTGGCATTCTTGTCGACACGCGAGACCACTTCAGAAATCCCCGGAGCGGTTATAGATTTGAGACAAGCGGTTCACGGGGTCAACGTTTGACTGATAGTCGACCGCAAGGGTCAAACAGACGTAGCTTTGAATTGCGCCGTGCGGTTCTTGATCTGGAATTCAATCATGAGGTTGCCAGGTATTGGATTGTCCATCTCAGCGGGCATGCCAGGTTGATCGAATCGGATGAGCCGCGCATTCAGTCATCTGACAGGTTTCGGCTGGGAGGAGCGAACTCGCTGAGGGGGTATCGTGAAGAGCAATTCCTAGGTTCCAGAATTGCGTGGACGTCAGTTGAAGCTCGATATTGGCTCGGATTGTCGTCAAGAGTCCATTTCTTCACGGATTGGGCAGCAATAAACGACTCCCCTGCTGCAGCCGCCGGTACGCCACGCAATCTAATTCGGGGCGCTTACGGAATCGGGGTCCGATTGGAAACGGCAATAGGCGTATGGGGGATAGATTACGGTATAGCAGACGGCAGTTCTCCCTTGAACGGGCAACTGCACGTCTCACTTTTGAGTTTATTTTAAGCCATTAAAATGGCTAAGACACTTTTGGGAACGCACGATAAAAGTCGTGTGACATCTGCTTGAAGAAAGAACTAGTAATTAATTCGACCACTACCGAAACTCGCATTGCGCTTGTTGAGGATGGGTCGTTAGCCAATTTGTTTGTTGAATTCCCGGATGCTGAGCGAAATGTCGGGGACATTTACAAGGCGACTGTACGAAAAGTACTTCCCGGAATGCAGGCGGCATTTCTTGATATTGGTTGGGAAATCGACGGATTCATTCATTTTTCCGACTTGTATCAAAGTGCAGTCGATATGGCAGAAGGCACGGACATGGAAGAGGTGACTCTTCCAGAGAAGCGTGAAGGCCGTAAACGGGCATGGAAGCCACGAGCCGAACTGAAACAGGGTCAGGAGATTCTTGTACAAATCATTAAGGAACCTCTTGGAACGAAGGGGCCCCGCCTTACATCGCAAATCTCTTTGCCAGGGCGTTTCCTTGTGCTTGTTCCGGGGGATAATCTTGTTGGCGTCTCAAAGCGTATTCCAGATGTGAAAGAGCGGAAACGTCTGAAGTCAATATTGAAGCAGATTAAGCCGGAAGGATTTGGACTGATTTGCAGAACAATTGGCGAAGGCAAAACAGACGCTGAAGTTCGACACGACCTAAGCATGCTGTTACGACTTTGGAGAATGATCGAGTCGAAAATTGAAACGGCTCCTTCACCGAGCCGGATTCACAAGGAGGCGCCGCTTACATCCAGCATAATACGCGATTTGTTTGGGCCGGACATTGCTCGAGTAGTGATTGATGATAAACGCCTTTACAGAGAAATTCGTGCGTACGTTCGCGCAGTAGCACGTCCGTTTCTCGATAGAATCACCTATCATGAAGGCCCCGGCCCCGTTTTCGATTTGTATAATATCGAACAGGAAATCGAAAAAGGTCTGTCGCGAAAAGTCTGGTTTGGTGGTGGAAGCTACTTGATCATTGAGCAAACGGAAGCGGTTGTCACGATTGACGTGAACTCCGGGCGTTTTGTCGGCAAGGAAGACCAGGATGAGAATAATCTGCGAGTTAATCTAAAGGCCTGCCGTGAGATCGCACACCAGATCCGACTTCGTGATCTCGGCGGGATTATAATTATTGACTTCATAGATATGTATCATGAAGGGAACCGAAAGAAAGTCTTTGACGCAATGCACCAAGCTTTGTCAGGTGACAGGGCAAAATGGGACATCGCGCCGATCAGTCAATTCGGCATCATGGAGATGACTAGGCAGAGAACCAAATCGTCACTGGTTCACGCGTTTAATGAACCGTGTCCGACTTGCCATGGGTCGGGATTAATTGAGTCGAAGGAAACTGTAGTGACGCGTTTGCAATCCTGGGTACGGAGATTCCGGGCTCAAACAGGAGAAATGGGATTGACAATTCGTGCACATCCGGTAATCGTTGATTATATAACACAGGGCCTTCGATCTCACCTTCGTCGAATAATGTGGGATGCACTTCTCTACATAAAGCTCGAACCAGACTCGAGCTTAAATATAGATGAATTCAAGGGTTACAGTTGGAAGCAGCGACGAGAAGTAACATCGGAGTTTCAATCGAAGGTGCCTGACAAATCAAGCACTTGACACTAAACGCAAGGATTCATATATTTAGGGTCTGATAAATCTTACAGGCAAAGATGTACGCAATCTGCAATCTCAAAGGGCACCAGGTCAAAGTCAGACCAGACGAGACCATAAAAGTGCAATACCGCGGCGACACCAAGCCGGGTGACATTATCGTCTTAGACGATATTTTGCTGCTTCACAACGGAAAAGAACTGAAGATCGGTAAACCTACTGTTTCGGCCAAGGTGCATGCAAAGGTTGTTGAACACGGCCGCGATCCGAAGGTGATCGTATTCCGCAAGAAGAAGAGAACTGAATACAAGAAGCATAAGGGCCACAAGCAATGGTTCACGCTTCTTCACATTGAGAAGATAGAAGCAAACTAAGCAAACCGTTAACACGTCATGGCACATAAAAAAGGACAAGGTTCAACCCGTAACGGCCGGGATAGTCAACCCAAGATGCTGGGTGTCAAGCGGTATGCAGGCCAACACGTACACGCGGGCGAGATACTCGTCCGCCAACGCGGGACGAGGATTCACCCGGGTGAATTAGTTGGCATGGGACGTGACCACACGTTGTTTGCGAAAGCAAATGGCGTTGTCAAGTTCACGGATGGCGGTCGTTCTAACCGCAAGTTTGTGCACATTATTCCTGCGTCTGCGTGATCGCCAGCCGCACGGCGTAGTCTCGGGAAATTCGCAAGTATCGGTGCGGCTTCAGTTTTGAAGCCGCACTCTGTTTTTGAAGGCCTCACCATAATAAAAACCAATCATCAAGAGTTCCATGAAAGTAACCGTAATTGGCGCTGGTAACGTCGGAGCCACATGTGCCTACATCCTTTCCGACAAAAACATATGCAAGGAAATAGTCTTACTTGACATCGCAGACGGAATTCCGCAAGGCAAAGCACTGGACATGTGGGAAGCCGCGCCGATAGGCAGTTCAAGCACGTCAATTGTCGGGACAAACAGTTATGCGGACACAGCCAATTCAGACATTATAGTAATGACTGCCGGCAAGCCCAGGACTCCCGGGATGTCAAGAGACGATCTGCTGGCTGCTAATATTGAGATCATGCGCTCGGCCATCGGTGAAGCGGCAAAGGCGTCTCCCAATGCGATCATTATCGTCGTATCAAATCCGCTGGACGCGATGTGCTACACAGCTTTGAAACTGACCGGATTCCCACCACATCGCGTGTTCGGAATGGCCGGTATTTTGGACACAGCTCGATATCGTACGTTTATTGCAATGGAACTGGGTGTATCAGTCAAAGACATATCAGCCGTCGTATTGGGTGGTCACGGGGATACGATGGTCCCATTGCCAAGACTAACAACGGTGGGTGGAGTGCCACTTACTGAATTGGTTTCAAAAGAGAGAGTTGAGGCGATTGTTCAACGTACACGCGACGGCGGTGCGGAAATCGTGAAGTATTTGAAGACAGGGTCGGCGTATTATGCTCCGGCTGCTGCGGCTGTGGAAATGGTCGAGTCGATTATCGTGGATCAGAAGCGCGTTTTGCCTTGCGCAGTTTGGCTGAACGGTGAATACGGCTGCAAGGAAATCTACATGGGTGTTCCAGTAGTCATCGGTCGATCTGGTGTGGAACGTATCCTTGAGATTAAATTCACTCCCGAAGAGCAGAAGATGTTCGATCATTCGGCGGAGGCCGTACGGTCAGTAATTGTGGCAACCAAACTCTAATCATCAGTGGAGGATTCGGCCATGCCACGAGTTGGAGTTGTTTTGGCCGGCTGCGGATTCATGGATGGCGCGGAAATCTATGAATCAACGTTGACTATGCTTTCATTAGATCGGCGGGGGATCGAATATCAGTGTCTTGCGCCAGATATTCAACAAATGCACGTCGTGAATCATCGCACTGGTGAGGTAAGTACCGAGAGTCGCAATGTTCTATCAGAGGCGGCGAGAATAGCGCGAGGAAAGATTGAGCCGCTATCGGATTCTTGGATTGAAAGACTCGAAGGGTTCATTTTGCCTGGCGGATTCGGAGCGGCAAAGAACTACTGCGACTTTGCAGTAAAAGGAGAGGAGTGCAGCATCAATCCTATCCTGGAGTCGTTTCTGCGGAAGGTTGTTACTGCGAAGAAACCACTAGGTGTGATATGCATTTCACCGGTGGTGTTGGCGCGTGCTCTTAAGGGCACGAACATGTCACCTCGGCTGACGGTAGGTGGAAATTCAGCGGCATCCAGAGCTGTGGATAACTTTGGCTCTGTACACACAAACTGCGCAGTTACTGATTGCATTGTGGATAAGTCGTATAACATCGTTTCTACACCGGCATTTATGTACAATGCTAGAATCAGTGAAGTTGAACAGGGCATCGACAAAATGATTGAAGAGTTTTCCAGGCTGTTAGGAAAATAGTTCACAGTTGCCCGAGTTCGTTGTGTCGATGAAAGGGTCAGCTACTGTCAATAGTTAAGTAGACCCTCAGCTTCAATCTACAAAGCACTAGAATTCAATTCTCTACAAGAGACCCGTTTCTGCGAAACGGGTCTCTTGTTTTGAAAGCAAAACATGTAAGTATTGCCTCTTGAAAGAGGCTTGGCAATTGCTATATTACTGTTACTCAGATCTCCCGTGATTTCAAGAAATGCAAGACTCCGTACTCATCATACATTCAGACAAGAAAGTGCGCGAAAGGATAGAAGGCCTTTTGCAAGGGCATGGAATTGTCTGCATATGTTGTCGGAGTGCAACTGAGACAAAACAAGTCTTGCAAGAAGTCAAGCCTTTTGTGGTAGTGGCCGCGCCAGATGAACTTAAGAGCGGCGCTTTCAGTGAAATTTCAATGCACCTGCGGGCAACGACACAGGTTGTTGCTCTCTTAAAAAATGAATCAGAGTTGCATGAGTTTACATTTGACGCACACGGACTATTCTGTGTGCTTAATGTCAACGCAAGCACAGATTTTCAGATTGGACTTGCCTTACAACGTGCTTTCGATCACGCAGTCGCCCTGGAAGCTCAAGAAACGCCGGCCGGCAGAGCATCGCGTTCACTATTCAACTCGATAGAATCACTTCAATCGGCAGGGTCCTTAAGCGTACTTTTAGATATTGCATGTCGTGAGATTGCGGCGAATACTGGATTTAGGAAAGCGACCATTGTCCTTGGCAATGAGAAGAATCGCATTCAGAATATCTCTTTCTATTCGCAGCACGAAACTGTGCACACTCTAAGGGAAAGAGTGATTGGGCAGCCGCTTTATCCGTATGTCACTCAAACTGATGTTCTGCCTATCGGTGCAGGACTTAGCTTCAGTAGTGCGCGACCGCAAGCTGAAGGTCAGATGCAGGCTATCGTAATTCCAATTGAGAGGGATGGTGGGGTCGTTTACGGATTTGTGACTCTCGAGGATCCCATAAATGAGAAAGCAGACATAGAGTCATTGAGCTGGCCAATTGCAAAGCTCCTTAAACTGGTGTCCTTTCTAATCGAAACTCAAAGACTTCGAGCAGATTATCGGAATCGTAATATGGACAGTGAGTCCGCGTTAATCGAGCGTAATACTGAACTTCGAATGGCACAAGAGCGCTTCAGCAGACTCGTTAGCTTGACTGAAGACATCATCTATATGACTGACGCTTATGGTCGAATAACTTATCTCAACGACTCCTTTTCGCAGTCTCTTGGATATGTCCGAGAGAATTTCATTGGCCAGAGTATACACAAAATTATCAGCGAGTTGTCAAACGAGAATGAGCAGAGCAAACAGCTTGTTGAAACGCTCGAATCACACAGTAAGGACCGTTTCACCCAGGAAATCGAGATATTTACGAAATCGGGGTATCGGAGGTCGTTCAGGATAACTCATCATTGGATTCGACAAGGTGGCGACATAGTAGCCGGTCAGGGATTGATGCGAGATGTGACGGAACCAAACGAACTTCGAAATAGACTTGCACGCTCCGAGCGATTCGAAATTGCGGGCAAACTGGCTACCGGCGTTGCTCATGAGATAAACAACCCGCTTCAGGCAATCTCGTCCCACTTGGCAGGTATAGCCGGCAGCATAAACAGCGACAGCAGTGCTGCAACGAGTATGGACATAGTTTCAGATTCAGTTGAGCGAATCAGATTGTTGACCAGAAGTATGATGGACCTGCAACGATCGGAATCTTTGGCCCGTTCAATTGAAAGTATGAATACGGTAGTGGAAAAAAGTATTGCCCTGATGGGTCCTCAGCTCCGCAATTGCAATATTGAGGTACGCGTTGAGGCTGAGCCAGATTTACCAAAGTGCAGAGTGAACGCAGGTGAAATCAGCCAAGTTCTCATAAACCTGATTCTTAATGCAATTGACGCAATGCCTTCAGGCGGAAACTTGACGATTACCACAGTTAGCGACGACAAGAATGTCATTGTAAAGGTTGCAGACACAGGAAAGGGTATTCCACCTGACGTTTTGGAATCCTTGTTTCAACCGTTCATGTCGTTTCGCGAGCAAGGGGGCGGGCTAGGTATGGGATTGTATATGTCTCAGAACATTATCCGCCAACACGGTGGCAGCATTGAAGTTGAATCTCCACCGGGCAGAGGTGCGGTGTTCACTATCACTCTTCCGATTGCAAACAATTAGCGGCGCACCAGAAGATACGCCGCTAATCGTTTTAGCCGCCATGATGTCTTAACTAATCGGTGATCCGCATGGCGCCGAGTCTGGTGCCGTAAGAATCTCAAGTTTATCTTCCCACTTTACCGCGAGCAACATTCCCTCCGAAAGTTCACCGCGCAGATTTGCCGGTTTTAGATTAGCGACTATTACTGCACTTTTTCCTATTAGATCTCCTGGTGAGTAATAGGCTGCAATGCCCGCAATAATCTGCCGAATCTCGCCACCGACATCCACTTTCAACTTAAGCAGTTTGTCAGCACCAGTAAGTTTTTCGGCCTCAAGTATTCTTGCTGTGCGAAGGCTAATCTTCTTGAATTCATCAATTGTTATGTGAGTTTGGTCCTGCTCACTATTTTGATTTTCGGTGAGTGCCATGCTCTTAACGGCACGCGAGTTCATTAGGTCTGAAAACGCTGCCGCTACCTCCGTCTCATCCAGTCTTGGAAAAAGCGAATCACCCTTCTTCATTCTAGCCTGAGATCTTACCTGTCCCCAACGGGCATGTTGCGAGAGTGTAAACACTTGTACAGGTTCGCCTATTCTCGTTAGCAAATCCGTCATCTTGCCGGGCATCACGGGGTAGAGAAGTAAGGCCGAAATTCGAAGCGCTTCCACGCAGTTTCGCAACACGGACGCGGCGGACGCCTTATCAGTCTTCACAAGCGACCACGGAGCGGACGATTCAAAATACCGATTCGTTGCTCTTACAAGTTGAAGAGTTTCCTCGATCAATACATGCCACTTCAATTCATTCACCCATTCCTCGACGGAGCTGCACAGGGCCTCGGCCTGAGATTCCAGTTCCGGTGCCCCGAGCACGGCATCGGGAATTCGGCCATCAAAATAGTCACTGACTAATTTTGCCACACGCGAGAAAAGATTGCCGAAATCATTTGCAAGGTCGCTGTTAACTCGCTTCATTAGCGCTTCCACGGAGAAAGAGGCGTCAAGTCCAACCACCATTTCCCGCAAGAGAAAATAACGTACGGCATCCGGTCCAAAGACCTTGCAGAGCGGTTCAACGGCGACAGGTTTGCCGCTTGATTTCGAAATCTTTGCGTCGCGAAAATTCCAGTAGCCGTGGACAGTCAAGTGCCTGAAGATTGGGATACCCGCAGCATGAAGCATTATGGGCCAATAGATTCCGTGCGGTTTGACGATGTCCTTTCCGATGAGATGCTCAGCGTTGCTCCATTTTCCCTCCCACGTTGGATCCACGAGATAGTCAATTCCTGTGAGGTAGTTTACCAGTGCATCAAACCAAACGTAGGTTACATAGTTCTTATCGAACGGCAGCTCAATGCCCCAGGACAGCCGTGATTTAGGTCGCGAGATACACAAGTCTTCCAGCGGTTCACGCAGATACCCAAGCACCTCATTCCGATAGCGTTCAGGTCGAATTGTGTCCGGATTATCCTCAAGGTACTTAAGCCACCACTCTTGATACTTGCTCATGCGGAAGAAGTAATTGGACTCCTTTACTACCTCCGGTACCGTGCCGTGATCGGGGCATTTTCCGTCAATCAGTTCCTTTTCCGTGCGGAACCGCTCACAGCCTGTGCAATATAGTCCTTCATACTCGCCAAAGTATGTATCACCTTGGTCATGAAGGGTCTGCAACACACCCTGCACTGTTCTCATATGTTCAGGATCAGTTGTACGTATGAAATGATCGGGCATCACGTACAACTGCGGCCACAGCACGCGGAACTTTGTACTTATCTCATCCACAAAGGCTTTCGGAGCCAGGCCCTTTTCGCTTGCAGCCCTTGCAATCTTGTCGCCGTGTTCGTCGGTTCCTGTCAAGAAGAAAGCATCTTTACCAAGGAAGCGTTTGTATCGTGCCAGCGAGTCAGCAAGTATTGTCGTATAGGCTGTCCCGATGTGTGGGGCCGAATTTACATAATAAATTGGAGTCGTTACATAATACGACTTGGTCATTGAATCTTAATCTCCGGTTTCCTCTTGCGCGCTGGAGCCTGAAGCAGTATCACCTCCACTGGCGCTGCCATGACGTCTTCTGCCACCGCGTTTGCGGTTCTTTCGGTGCCTAACGCTTGCACCTTGTTGTTCTGGTTGTGTTCGCGAAACTTCATTGCTCTGGGCGTCCGAAGAAGCACTCGCCTCTTCCCTCTGTTGTGCCCTGTTCCCAGTGATTGGAGCCGAACCAGATGCTGTCCCTACCTCGTTACGTTCCCCAGCCTTTTTCCTTCTCTTCTTGCGCTTGCGCTTTGCTGGGGAATCCATGGCCACATTTACATCAGTGGTTACATCCATTGACTCCTCATCATCATCTTCAAAGTCAACTCTGAACCCGCCTTCGGCACGAAGGGTGATACGATCACCCCGATTTGCCTCGCTGACGCTTGACTGTGCTTCAACTGGAAGATCAGTTGATGCCTTTGAGGCTGCCTCTGAAGTACCTGCTTTCTTACCGCAGGTGCAAATACATTCATTCTTCGGCATCTGCGGCCGCCAATTGGTCAATTCGACAAACTGCGCCTTGGTGTACCGTTCTGTTGCACCGCCCCCGTAGCGGATCTGAATCTGCTCCCTGACGACATCGATTTTTTCAACCTCACCAAGTCCCTTGTCTTCGTCCTTGATTGGGTGTCCGACTTTTGGACAATCCCGTTGAAACTCTTTATATGTGTCCAGCTCATATCTTAGGCAGCACTTCAAGCGGCCACAGACACCAGAGAGCTTTGAGGGATTGAGAGGAAGAAACTGGTCTCGCGGCATCTGCGTCGTGATCGGTTTGAACTCTGTGAGAAACGTCGCGCAACAAAGAGGACGACCGCAAACCCCGTAGCCTGAAATTTTCTTAGTTTCGTCCCGTGCGCCGATCTGACGCAGATCAATTCTTGTTCTGAACTTAGTTGCAAGTTCCCGTACCAAGTCCCTGAAATCGACACGGCCTTCGGCCGTGAAGTAGAAGGTCATTTTTCGGCCATCCCACTGCAACTCTACATCCACAAGTTTCATTTCAAGCTGATGCCTGATGATTTCTTCACGAGCTAATCTCTTCGCTTCTGCTTCACGCTCACGGATGACCCCCAGCTTCTCAATGTCCGTGGATCGTGCTCGTCGCAGAACGGTCAACGCGATCTTTTCTCCAGGTGAATCGCCAGTGCGAATTCCAACGTGAGAGACCTTGCCAAGATCGTGACCGCGATCGGTGACGACAATAGCCAGATCTCCTCTTGTGAAGGGGTACTGTTGGGGATTCACAGCGTATTCTGTTCGCCTCCCCTTGAACTCTAATTCGAGAAAGTCGTTCATATGATGCAATAGTTAGGCACGAATTCTCGTGCCAAGTGCGCGATTCAATTCAATTGCCAAAGCTGTAAGAACAAGTGCGGGCGTGTAACCCGACGCTCGTGACATAGCCGCTCGGTCGATTGCCTCCACCGCTTTGGCAAAATCTGCATTGGGATACGTAGCCGTCAACTTTGCGATGCGTTCGCGTTGAGACGGAAAGTGGGGAATCTGGCTGCTCGTCCGTGATGTAGCGGCATCCGACAAAAAAAGTGTAAGAAGTTCGAAAAATGCTTCGTCGATGAAAGTACCGTCTTCAAGCAGTTTGTCGACTTGCTCTTGAACTTTCTCCGGCGCAAGCACAGCGGAAGCGGCAAGAAAATCCACGGCAGTCTGTTCGAGCACTTCCGGCTTCATTGCAGCAAAGCTGATTGCCCTACGCATGTTTCCGCCGCAAAGTGCGGCCGCGAGCTCCGCAGCGCGCGGTTCGACTCCGCTTCGAACAAGCGCGTTCAGAATCTCTGTTCTCGTGTAAGCTAAGAGTTTCACTTGTTGACATCTAGAACGAACAGTCGGAAGGACGGCAAGCAAGTTCGAAGTCGTAAGTACAAACACTGCCGTTGCGGGGGGTTCTTCCAGCAGTTTAAGCAGTCTATTTTGGGCTTCGCGAAGCATTGCGTCGGCATTCAAAATGAGGTAAACGGAACGTGACGCTTGAAAAGGTAGCAAATGGGCATTATGGAGAAGCTCTCTTGAATCAGCGACCCGAGTCTTTGAGCCCGTGGCTGACTTCTTTCTTGCCGACTTGCTCTCGCTTGAACTTAACTCGGCCAGATCCGACGTAGAATACGGGTTGACAGTCAAGTTTTTGCGAAGAACCGCGAGTTCCTTGCTGAATGCCTCACTCCCGGGAGAATCGCTGTCCTTGGGCGATCCGGAAGGCGCGATGATATGCAAATCAGGATGATGTAGAGTTCGTAATGAAATACATTGCGAACAAGTGCCGCATGGTTCTGATTGTGGATTATCGCAAAGAAGCAAACACGCGAATTCGACGGCCACGGCACTCTTGCCGATCCCTTCAGGACCGCTGATCAAGTATGCGTGCGCAGTGCGACGGCCAAGCACAGCACTCGCAAGTCGTAATCTTGCTTCTTCATGTCCAACCCACTTGACATTTACTTGTTCTTTACCGGGGCGAGCCATGCTATCGGATCTTGTTTGTCTTTACCGGCCCAAATCTCGAAATGTACAATATAGTTGGCATGTTCCGAATCGAAACCTGGAAAACCAACGACATCACCCGCTCGGATGAAATCACCTTGGCGCACAACAACTTCCCCAAGTCTTGCGTAAACAGAGAAGTGCTCCCCTTCGTGCCGGACAATACAAACATTCCCAAATCCACGAAGCCAGCTGACGGAGTTGACTGTGCCACTTGCAACCGATCTTACCGGAATTGATGCTTCCGTCTTCACGTCAATGCCAGGGTTTTCGGTCACAGTCTCAAGTTTCTTATGCCTCCGTTTGCCAAAGCCACTTAAGAGGGAACCTTCGACCGGCCACGGCAGTGATCCACGCATATTGGCAAAAACAGTGTCCGCAACCAAACCCAAGCCTTGGCTTTCAATAATATCGGCTACCCTTGAGGCGGCGCTAGCACGTTGTTCTACTTGCTTCTTGAGCAAGTCATCGGATTTCTCCAGAAAAGTCTGCTGTTCCATCAGCACTTTTCGTCTGTGGTTTGCCTCATGTCGCGCAAGTTCGATTCTATTCTCTTGTCCCGCGATTTCAAATATTTGCTGTGCAACAAGAGCGTGAAGCGTGTTTAGCCGCTTCGCTTCATCAAGGCTTGCGTCTTCCAGGTCCTGAATCTCTCTTAGTCTAACAATTGATCCCGCGGATCGATGCTGAATGGCAGTTCGCAGTCTGGACAATGCAGATCTCTTGTTTAGGAAATCAGACAAATCATGGCTTCCGAGTAGAGCATCGATTAATGCCCATTTGCCGCATCTGGAATGTGCAAGCACTGATTGAGTCAGCAGTCGGAGAAGGGGTTGCCGTTCTCGTTCGATTATACGATATTGGCTATCGAGGCGAGCAACCACCCTGTTCTGGTTTGAAAGCGCCTGTTCAACGATTTGCAGGCTGTCAAGAAGTGCATTCCTTGTTGCTTGAAGCGCTCTGATTTGCCCATCCAGCTCGCTCAGAACGGCATAGACACTGTCCATTTCATCGAGAATCGCTGGTAACCGAGACCTTCCCGTGTCAGCCTTTGAAGAGCCAACCATGGTAATAACTACGATATAAATTATTGTAAATAATATTCTTAGCAAGAGAGTTTACAATAGTTAAGCACAAACCATATAATAACAGATATTTCGCCAAGTAGCAACACGGTGTATTCATCGGTGAGAAAAACATGCTTCCCATGATGCTTGCGGTATTCCTGCTATTCTGCCCTCTACTAGTTTTCGGCCAGCCGGGGTGGCCCGGAGGGAAGAGTGGCAACTCCGATTGCTGCGCAAGAGCAGACAGACCGTACTGGTTCAATTCTCTGGATGCCGAGAGCCTTCATAGCTATGACCAAGTTTCGCTTGACTTAAGTGTGACCATTGCCGACTGGAACACGCCCTTGGAGGCATGTGCGATCCTTACGGTAATCGCGCGTGAAGACTTGTCAGAAATTCCTCTAAACGCGATGGATCTGACGCTTGATTCTGTGCTGATAGACAGTCAGATCGCTCAGTATTCGTATGCCAATGATACTTTAAGAGTGTTCGCACCAATTAGCAGAAACGACACGGTCGTGGTGGAAGTCAGATACACGGCGCTGCCTGCAACGGATCCATTTGCGACCGGGTACCACAATGCTTGGGAACATGTTTACACTTTTAGCGAGCCGTACGGGGCCAGGAAATGGTTTCCCTGTTGGGACCAACCGTATGACAAGTTCATTCAAGTTCGGATAAGGGCTGACATCCCGGCTCACTGGTCTTTAGCATCGAACGGTCTGATGATTGAAGAAGGGGGAACTGATCCAGGCCGTAAGTTCCAAACATACTACCACAATCACCCTATATCACCATATCTTGTAAACATTGCAGCCGGCAATTTCTCTCGCCGTGAATTCAATTTGGACGGAATTCAGTACCGGTATTTCGCGTGGCCCAGGAGCGATTCTGCCCAAGCTGAGTATGATTGGGCAAGAACTCCAGAAATGGTTGAGTACTTTTCCGAGTTGTTTGGGGATTTCCCATTTGACGAGTACGGGATGGTTATGGCCGATCTGTTCGGAGGGTGGGGTGCAATGGAGCACCAGACTTTTACAACTTATGGGTTCCATCTCGTTGACAGTCTAAGGACATTTGAAGGAATTGTTGCCCACGAACTTGCGCACCAATGGTTTGGTGACCACCTTAGCCCCGTAGACTTCAGAAATATGTGGCTGAATGAAGGTTTCGCAACATATGGAAACGCACTTTGGACAAAGTTTGCATATGGTGATGACGCTTTCAGAAGTGACATGAGGAATGCCGCGTCATTCTGTTTTCAAGAAGAGCAGAGTTTTCCGAGTTATCCCGTTTATGACCCGCCAGAGGACCGCTTGTTTGGCGCAAATGTGTACTTTAAAGGCGCATGGGTATTGCATATGCTGAAGACACAACTTCTTGGGGATTCTGTGTACTTTGCTGCTCTGCGAGATTATGTTTCCAGGTTTGCAGGAGGAAATGTCGATACGCAGGACTTTATTGACGTCGTGAATGATCATTATGGCCAGGAGGATCTAGACTGGTTTTTCGAACAATGGGTTTATGGACTTCGTTTCCCGATTATTCGAACATCATTCCGGGAAGAAGGAGGCTTGGTGCGATTAACCGTTGAACAAACGACGCCCTATTTTCGATTCCCACTTGTTTTGGAACAAGGCACTGAAGGTTTCACGGAAACCGACACGTTATGGTTTGATGCTCAGCCATCTTCAACCCGTGACTTGACAGGCACTCCTTCTTTCTATCGTCTTGCGAGTGAACAAATTTCGCTGTTTCAAGATAACACGGCAAATTCCGAAGATCCTCCAGCATTACCCATACAGTTTGAGTTTAGTCCGCCATATCCGAACCCGTTTAATGCAAACGTTAATTTTGAGTTTCAATTCGAATACCCGGCACAATTGGAGATAAAACTGCTTGATCTAAATGGCCGCATGGCAGCAACAGTGTATTCGGGTCGTGTTGAAGCCGGCAAGCGTTTGATTTCTTTCAAAGCGCCCGTTGGTCTGGCTTCCGGTGTGTACTTTGTGAATGCCTCAACCGAGCGATCCTCAAAAACTCACAAACTTCTCCTGCTCAAATAGTGAAACTTCACGTCATCTCTGTTGGCCGTTTAAGAGAGGCTTATTTCAAAGCGGCTTGCGATGAGTACGCAAGTAGGATTCGGCACTATCTCCCGCTTGAGGAACTCGAGGTTCCTTCTGCGACGGGAGACATTGGAAATGGCTCGGGGCACGGCGCGCTGCGTGTTGAGGGCGAATCCATACTGCGCCAGGTTCCAAAAAGTTCAAAGCTGATCGCCATGGATGTCCGCGGCGAGCGGTTCACTTCGGAACAAGTGTCGCAACTTCTTCAGGCCGAAATGTCCGCAAGCACACAACACCTCGTCTTTGCTATCGGCGGGGCATGGGGGCTCTCACCGCAGTTGCTTGAAACTGCTAATCTGCGGCTCAGCCTCTCTTCAATGACTTTCCCGCACGAGTTGGCAAGGCTTGTCCTTCTCGAACAGATTTACCGTGCACTGACTATCTGGAGAGGATTGCCTTATCATAAGTAAAACAATGCTTTACAAAAGCCGCTTGAATAGGTGGCTTAGATTTCGTAATTTTGAAGCAAAAATTTGAGATGGCGAGCGAGTGATTTCCCAAGAACTGATAATTGAATCGCTTAAGAAAGTAAGATTTCCCGGTCTTACAAGGGACATCGTTTCATTTGGTCTAATAAAGGACGTCAGAATTGAAGGTGGAAACATCCACGTTCACGTTTCCGTTTCCGCAAAGGACCCTGAGACACCGGGCAAGATTGAAGAAGAAGTCGCAACTGTACTGAGGCAGTTGCCCGGAGTGACGGAAGTGCAAGTTCACATGAAGTGGGCACAGCCCGCTTCCGCGCCCCAGCAACCACATTCCCGACCAGCACCGGATGGACCGGTACTTGAAGACGTCAAAGTGAAGATTGCAGTTGCGTCCGGAAAAGGGGGGGTAGGCAAAAGTACTGTAGCCGCCGGACTAGCTTTGACACTTCAGCAGTACGGTTTCACAGTTGGATTGGCGGACTTTGACATCTACGGACCATCCGTCCCAACGTTGTTTGGAATACATGATCGCCCACGGGTCGTAGACAACATGATTTTGCCATTGGAACGCTCAGGTTTGAAACTGATGTCCATGGGATTCTTGGTCGAACCAGAAACTCCCATGATTTGGCGAGGTCCAATGGTGCACCAGGCGGCGGATCAGTTTCTGCGTGACGTTGCATGGGGGAGGTTGGACATACTTGTCGTGGACCTTCCACCTGGTACTGGTGATGCGCAAATGACATTGAGCCAGCGAATTAAACTTGACGGTGCTGTGATAGTATCCACTCCACAGGATCTTGCTTTGATAGACGCGCGCAAGGGTGTCGCGATGTTTCAGAAACTTAATGTTCCGATTCTGGGTATTGTGGAGAACATGGCGAGTTTCCGATGTCCGCACTGCGGTGGAGAGACACATATTTTCGGCCACGGCGGTGCAGGTGATGAAGCGGAGCGCCTTGGTTGCCCACTCCTGGCAAGACTGCCTTTGGTCCCACAACTAGTTGCGGCCGCGGACGCAGGAGAGCCGTTGCTTGCAATTGAATCAAATGAGGATCTAAGATCCGCGTTTCGGTCCATGACAGACTCAATCGTCCGCCAAGTAGAATTGGTCGCACGTGATTAGAGTGGACTGGGTAGAGTCCGTTAAATACAGGGAACACGCACGAGGTCTGCAACATGCCAACTGAAGAAAAAGTATTCGACGCGCTTTCAACAGTCTATGACCCCGAACTCCACCTTCCAATTACGGATTTAGGATTGGTGTATGCAATCGAGATTGACGGTGGAAAGGTCGATACAAAGATTACGCTGACGTCCATGGGCTGCCCTCTTGCAGGGACAATCATAGACCTTGCACGTGACGCGATTTTCCGCGTAGAGGGAGTCAATGAAGTGAATGTCGAGATTGTTTGGGATCCTCCGTGGTCAGTCGACATGATGAGCGACGAGGCTCGAATGCGACTCGGAATGTGGTGAAAGTTCTGTACGAGGAACCTACGCACACCTTTAAGCAGGCACAGAGAGGCCGGAAGGGTTCAGAAATTCGAATCCATCGGCCCAAGTCGATGGATTTTTGTATAAATTGTCAATAAATAGCATGAACACTAAAGTAAAAGCAAAACTGGTCGATGCGGCAGGTTTCTCACGCACCATCACGCGAATCGCTCATGAAATTATTGAGAGGAACAGAGGTACAGAGAGACTTGGTCTCGTTGGAATGCAAACTCGGGGTGCCTACATCGCTAAACGTGTTGCCGCAAAGATTCGCGAAATCGAAAGCATTGACGTACCTGTTGGAATACTTGACGCAACTCTTTATCGCGATGATTATCGGACTTCACTCAGACAACCTTCCGTCCAGCAAACAGACATTCCATTTGATTTGTATGACATGAATGTTGTTTTGGTAGACGATGTACTCTATACCGGCAGGACGGTTAGGGCAGCTCTGGAAGCAATTATGGACAACGGTCGACCGAAGCGTGTGCAGCTTGCCGTGATGGTAGACCGAGGACACCGTGAATTGCCGATAAAACCGGATTTCATTGGAAAGAATGTTCCAACAAGCATGAATGAAGAGGTTCAGGTGCATATGACCGAAATCGACTCGGAAGACGCGATTTATCTGGTGGAGGTTGAGAAATGAGTCTATTGTCCCAGAAGCATATGCTCGGTCTTGCGGACTACAGCGGCGAGGAGATTCAGACGATTCTCGATACATCGCTTCAGATGCGTGACATTCTGAATCGACCAGTCAAAAAGGTTCCCACGCTCCGCGGAGTGACGGTAGTCAACCTCTTTCTTGAAAATTCAACCCGAACCAGAACGAGCTTTGAATTGGCCGAGAAGAGACTCTCGGCCGACACCTTGAATTTTTCGGCTTCGGGAAGCGCGCTGGCGAAAGGCGAGACTATGCTTGACACAGCGCTTAATATAGAAGCGATGAAGGTCGATGTCGTTGTCATGCGGCACAAGTCTCCTGGAAGTCCGCATTTCCTTGCTCGCCACTTGGAGTCAATCATTATAAACGCAGGAGACGGGCGGCATGAGCACCCGACGCAGGCATTGCTAGATATGATGACATTGCGCGACAAGTATGGTGCACTGAAAGGACTGAAAGTCGCGTTAGTAGGCGATATCCTTCATTCGCGTGTAGCAATGTCCAATATTATTGGACTTAAGAAGATGGGTGCAGAGGTAATTGTATGTGGTCCAGCTACACTTATACCACGAGGGATTGAGCGTCTGGGCGTGAGTATCACACACTCGTTGGACGAAGCCATTGCCTCCGCTGATGCTCTTAACATTCTGCGAATTCAGTTGGAGCGGCAGACTGCGGGTCTATTCCCGTCACTGCGCGAGTATCACAAGTACTTCGGAGTTACACGTGCGAGGCTTGAAAAGGCAAGCGCACCTTTGACCATACTGCATCCAGGTCCAATGAACAGAGGTGTCGAAATTACGTCCGACGTTGCAGATAGTGATCATTCCGTCATTTTACAACAAGTGACGAATGGCGTCGCAGTTCGAATGGCAGTGCTTTATCTGCTTGCAGGCGGCCGCGCTGAACCAGGCGCATAGTTGAAGTCAAAAGTTGACATTAAGAATCCCAAAAATGACAAACAAGTATACGCGATACGACAAGCCCGCCTTGGCTTCAAACCTCTTTCTGAGCGGTGGCCGTGTAGTGGATCCCCGAACTGGCATCGACCAGATCTTGAATCTTCATATCCGCGACGGTGTTATCTCGGGAACGCCCGACAAGGCACCCCCCGAAGCAGACATTATTGACTTACGAGGTCACTGGATAACGCCAGGGTGGTTTGACCTGCATGTTCACTTGCGGGAACCAGGCAAAGAGGTTGCGGAAACGATCGCAAGCGGTTGCCAAGCCGCGATGAATGGCGGGTTCACAGGAATAGCGTGCATGCCCAATACACAGCCCGCGCTGGATGATGCAGCAATTGTGAATTGGGTCAGGGATCAGGGCAGGACCTTTCCAATCGATGTCAACGTCATCGCGGCCGTTACGCGCGGTCGTGAAGGCAAAGAATTGGTGGAAATGAGTGAGATCGTGGAAGCCGGTGTGCGTGCGTTTAGTGATGATGGAAACCCTGTGAAAAGCACATCAGTGCTCCTTCACGCTGTCGAGTATGCGAACATGCTTGGAGCCAGAATTTTCGAACACGCTGAGGACACATATCTGGCCGATGGCGGTTCGATGAACGAAAGTGAATGGTCAACGCGCCTCGGCATAAGCGGTATTCCGACAATTTCCGAAGCAATTGACGTGGCAAGGTGCGTTCTAATTGCGGAATACACAGGTGGTGCCATTCACATTTGTCACGTGTCGGCCAGGGAGTCTGTCGATCTAATCAGACAAGCAAAGAAAAAGGGACTGCGAATTACAGGCGAAGTGTGTCCTCATCACCTGCTTCTGACCGATGAGCACTGCAAGTCTTTTGACACCAACTTCAAGATGAACCCGCCGCTGAGGAGTGAAGCGGACAGACGGGCATGCTGGGACGCGTTTCTGGACGGGACACTTGAAGTGTATTGTACTGACCATGCGCCGCATTCGTGGGAAGACAAGACGCAAGAATTTGACATTGCACCATTCGGTATCGTCGGACTTGAAACATCCATGGGTCTGGCGCTGACACACTTCTTATCGAAGGGCATGAGTCTCCCGACGCTACTGGAGCGCGCGGTGTACTCACCAAGAGAGATTCTCGCTCAAGAATTGCCCGCAATTCGTTCAGGCGCAACTGCAAATCTCACTATTATTGACCCTAATCACAGATGGACGGTTAATCCCGAGGAATTCAAGTCACTATCGAGAAACACTCCCTTTGCAGGATGGGAGCTTACCGGTCGTTCGCGTGGTGTCATCAACCGTGGTTATGCACTGATTCAGGCGTTTTGATGTTCAGGAACAATTCAAGCTGTCTCGCGTTTCAGTTTTGACCTCATTCGAGTTAAGCGCAAAGTTTATCTGTCCAGGAGTTGGCATGAAGCGTCTTGAAATATTGATGTCACTTTTTCTTGTATTAGTGCTTTCAGGCTGTGAAACACGTGTGGCAGAAGGCACAATCATCACCCTGCTCTATTCGTCTGAAACCAGGGGCAAGATAGAAGGATGTGGTTGCAAGAAGAATGGAGGGGGGATCACGAAACGCGCCGCGAAAGTTATCGAGGCACGATCGGCCGATAGTGACGTTCTCTACTGCGACTCCGGAAACTTTTTAAGCGGTACGCCTGAAGTAGACAACAGCCAAGGTGCATTGGCAATTGATGTTCATAATTATTTAGGCACAAATGTGGTAAATGTCTCTGAGCGTGAGCTTGCGCTTGGAATGGACAACTTTCGAGCTGCACTTAAGTCCGCAAAATTCAGATTTGTATCGGCTAATGTTCGGGCGTCGGGTAGTTTAATAGCCGATGAGTATGTGATTGAGAAAGTTAAAGGGGCTCGCGTTGCCTGGGTAGGTTTATGCGGCACAAAGGAAATCATGCGCATTGATTCGACTAAGTTGCCTGCAGCGGTAAGTGTGGATGATCCAATAAGTGCGGCAAGGCGGGTGCTCCCTGAATTGCGAAAAGAGTCAGACTTGATTATCGTGCTTTCAACATGCGGCGACCGGGTTGACAGTCTGCTCGCGGCAGAGTTTCCTTTTGTTGATGCTATTGTTGGCGGCCGAAGTTTCCGTGCAAATGAGGACTCGCCCTGGATAATCGGAGAAACGCGTATAGTCCGAGCACAACGCGACGGTCGAAGTCTTGGCCGGCTTGACTTTGTGTTTGGCAAGGAAGGGCAGCTAGCCCAGGTGCAAGCCCGGCGCATCAACATGGAGACAACCGATCCAACGGATGAAGGGATGCTAGCTTTGGTCAGGGAGAAGATTCCCGGTTTTGTCGACAATCCACAAGAGGGCGTGCGAATTAGGAGCACATCTGAATAGTCGGCGGAAAATTCTGTTTCGGACCCAATAAACAAAGCGGCAGTTCTTTATTCTGCCGCTCTTGTCATTTCTGAAGTCCTGCTACTACTTGTTGCAGCGATTCATGATATCCTTCCATTCAACAACGGGCAATTCGGTTGCATTTACGACAAGAAAATCCACGATTCCAGCCTTGATCGTGTAGGCAAGTCGAGTCCTCTCGCAGGTTGATACCACAAGATTCTCGTGCTGCACCACAGATGCCTTTGAAACAGGGCATACAATCATGCTGATGAAAATATCGTCTAATTGCGGGAACGTCATTAGGCTACCGTAATGTTCTTGTCGAGGTAGACATCCTGAATGGCATTCAAAAGCTCAACTCCATCCTTGTACGGCTTTTGAAAAGCCTTGCGACCACTGATCAATCCCATTCCGCCTGCCCTCTTGTTGATTATCGCAGTTCTGACAGCATCGGCAAGGTCGTTATTTCCTGCGGCGCCGCCTGAATTAATCAAGCCGCACCTGCCCATATAACAATTGACAACTTGCCATCTTGTCCAATCAATTGGATGATCCTTCACAAGTGTTCCATATACCTTCTTGTGTGTTTTGCCGAAATTCAGGGCATTGTAACCACCATTGTTCTCGGCCATTTTTTGCTTAATGATATCTGCTTGGAGAGTCACACCAAGATGATTCGCTTGGCCACTCAGGTCGGCGGCAAGATGATAATCAACATCCATTTTGAAAGAAGGGTTTCGCAAGTAGCACCATAAGACTGTGAACATGCCTAATTGGTGCGCCTCTTCGAACATCATTCTAACTTCCTGAATCTGCCGACCGCTCTCTTCGGATCCAAAGTAAATAGTGGCACCTACACCCGCGGCACCCATGTCGTAGGCCTGTTGCACGGTGCCGAACTCGATCTGGTCGTATTTATTTGGATATGACAGAAACTCATTGTGATTCAACTTGACAATGAAAGGAATCCTGTGCGCGTACTTTCGGCTCATCGATCCAAGAACACCCAATGTAGACGCTACTCCGTTGCACCCACCGTCAATGGCTAGCTTCACAATATACTCGGGATCAAAGAACAGCGGATTTGGTGCGAAAGAGGCTGCGCCACTGTGTTCGATTCCCTGATCCACAGGAAACAACGACAGGTACCCTGTTCCGGCAAGACGACCGGTATTGAACATCCTTTGCAGATTGTTAATAACCGCCATCGGTCTATCCGTTTGTGTCCAGACTCGATCGAGGAAGTCAGGACCTGGAAGATGGAGCGACTCCTTTGGGATTCCTTCTACTTGGTATGAGAGCAATGCCTGGGCATCTTGTCCCAACAGCTCTTCAATCTTCGTTGCCATATCGTGCCTTTCTTGAAGTAAGTGTTCAGAATTCATTGTCCGCGCTGTTCAACAAGAGTAGAGCAGCTCAGCACAATTGAATAGACTTTGAAATCAACTGTCGGGGCGGAGTCAACCCATTCAGCATCGCCAGCCGGAAGTGGAATCGTTGCTTCGAGGAAATACAGCGGGTCAAGTCCGTTGTCAGGATCACCATCGCTTAATGGATCCTGAGATGAGTATATTCGGTAAGTACCGGGATAATGAGCAGTCCAGGTCAATGTGGTGACGAAGCCATTTGCGAACAGCGTAAGATCGTTCGGAGCAATACAGCGCGGCGGTATCAATCGGCACGGTGGCGGATACTTTACCACGGGATGCGCCCAGTCAATATCGGTAAAGTTCATCATTGCCATCGAGCCACCGTTAGAGTCCTCAAGTGCGGAAACCGCATAGCCTTGCAAACTGTTACTGTCCGGCGCGCACCAAGCGCTTGGAACCAACCCTGGGCCCGGCCGTGGCCCCAAATAGCCGGGGTCCGCATCCGTATAACACTGCACAAAGTCGTCCGGAGTACCTTGGTGCACCACAAGCAGGCTGTTTGAAAGATGTGCATAGTCGGCACCTGCGCACGACAGAGAAAAGTTGGAGCTTTGGTGCGGTAGAGCGTGCGGCCCCTGAATTACTACTGGCTGAAACGGATTGCTTAAATCCAATTCAAATGCCCGTGAGGATCCCGTATTTGAAGAGTCTCTGATAAGAACCCACATATGATTGTGGCTAGGATCGAAGGCGGCTCCAGACCAACGCATTATCGGGAGGCCAGGTATACTGGTCCAGGACTGTACGACTCCGCCACCGCTGGAAATACGGTATAGTTTGCCTATGCCACTAAAAAAGTCGATCGTGGTTCCGCACCAGAATTCACCACCATTTCGAGGATCGAAGGCAAGCATTCGATTGGGAGAGCTCTCCGCGGAAGTCCAGACGATAGGTGATAGCGTATCACAGGACTGACCGTCGAATCGTAAAATTGTCTGGGTTGTACCGGAGCCGGGATAATAGCTTTGGTAGAATACGTTGCCAACGCCGTCTCCCTCACCATCAAGATATCTGTTGCCGATCTGTCCCGGGCCCTGAAGATTTTCCAAACAGACTATGCCGTTGCAGTCGGCGATACAGGTAAGCTCAATCGTCACGAGACTGTCCGTATCGGCAAGCTTCTCAACGACGACAAAATACACCCCATTGGTCAGAGCTGAAACTGCTAATGAGTCGATACCAAAGGCCACACAATTCTGTGGTACGCATGACTCGAGCAGGAATAACGCAAAGTGATTTGCAGAGTCTTCAATCGCGCGAACTGATAGATTTCCCTGGTT
Source organism: bacterium (assembly GCA_013360195.1). NCBI lineage: Bacteria > bacterium. Next base: position 92,424 of record JABWCQ010000007.1, on the reverse strand, counting down.
TGGGACTTGAATTGTGCAAACTAACTCCCGCCCCGGGAATTGCAGATCCGTACAACAGTATCTTGTCACATTTCCCGTGCCTGGTAAAATTAACAGGTCTTGCAGCACAACTCCGGATTCCGAGCAAGATACTGTCAGGGCAGATTCGCAATCCAATAACTCGGATTCAGTATCACAAGACGAGGTAGGCACTTCACCACAACTGCCGCAAAGTGCAGAGAGTTCCAAGTTCGCCCAGGCTGAATTGTCTTGGCGGAATGACGACAAGTTTCCTTCTGATCCAGTCCACTGTTCGCAGACAAGCGGCGGATCGGCTTCGGTTTCAATCGAAGAGAATAGGAAGCTCGGCAGCGTGCTACCGCCGGATACAGAATCAATTATCACACCAAGCCAGAATCGTTCGTCAATACAGCAGGCCTCAGTAACGAATGGAACTTCTACTTCAAGAACGGTTTGAAACGGTGTACCCCGCCTGACACTCGCGAGTGTCTGGCAAAGAGCTTCACCGGGCGGGCAGCAAATGTCACCGAACCCCGGACATGCCAAAACGACACGAAGATAGATGATGTCATCAGCACTGCCGACGTTTTCAAAGTACAGGTCGAGACCAAGGGATTGAGGGCGAACGTGTGACTCAGCCTGGGAAGGATCAAACAGTTGATACACTGAAGTTGCAAACGGGTCATAGTACGCCGGGGGACCGGTATATCTTCTGAACGTGCAGAACTCAGCACACGGCGGAATCTCGATAGAGTCGTTGAGACCACAGGCAAAGTAGGCCGAAATTCTGGGACCGCCGGAATTAGGCCAAACACTAGTCCAGTCTATCAAGTCATCCGCTTCGACCAGAATTTGGCACGGTTCAATAGCAAGAGTGTCACTGTCATCAATACTGATCGACAAATCTGAAGATTCGCCTCGAAAACCAAGATTCGTTATCTTGATGAATCCACCTGTCGAGTCTAAAAGGATGCTTGGGAACAAAACTGTTTTCTGCAAGAGCTGCTCATTCCCATCAGGAATGTCCTCTTCGAACCCGACAAAAGCTGTCCTGAGTGACCTGACAGGTCCGGGACCGTCGCAGGAGTCATGCAACACTGCGGGACAAACCGCTTGAATATCAAAATCAATTGTGTCAGCCGCGCTTCCATCCGGACGAACAAACAGGAGACTGATAGAATCAACTCGCATTGGTTCTTCCGGAGTACATCCCGCACAAGCGCCGCTTTCAAGCTTTAGGTAGATTGAATTTCCGCTTTCAAGACCCCAACTTAATGAATGGGAAGGTCCATAACTCCCGTATTGAAGTATACACGGAACTTCGTCCAAGCGACCAAGATCACTTGGAAATTCAATGCGATCACGCGACTCGACAACTGCAATTGCAGGTCGTGCGTCCGGTAACTGTCGTATTACTGGTGGAGACTCTGTAAGCCGAGAAGGGCGCTTTTCGATGGCATTCGCTTCACAAAGTACCAACAGGATGTTGCCCAACAGAAACACTATTGCGAATTTCACATTCCTCCCTTCGATGCGACCGGATGAAAAACTGGGTCGAGCAGCCGCGCGAGAGGCACATCGTTCTGCAAATGACTCTCAAAAATGTCCTGTGCGTCTTCGACGTTTACGTGACTGTACCATATTGCTCCGGGGTAAACGACTAGTGCCGGCCCTCTCGCACAGTTTGACAAGCAGCCAGAACTATTTATTCTTATCTTTGAGTTCAGACCGTTTACTTTAACAAGTTCTCTGAGTCGTTCAAGGATGTCGTTGCTGCCCTTAAGAGAACAACACCCTTTCGGATCATCGGGAGGACGTCGATTTTCGCAGACGAATACGTGGTACTTGAATCGTGACATCAAATTGCGGAAATTACGCTATTCGTGAAGATGTAACCGGTCGGATAACATGAAATACATAGATGGAACGCAGCACGCCATTATGACGTTATAATATAAACAGTTATGTTCAAGTGCGCAAGGTCGGTAAACGAGTTTAAAGCGGAGCAATTTGCATGCGAAGAACAATTACTTTTTCTTTGTTAGCCTTGTTTGCATGCCTTTCGGGGGCAGAGGCAAAGGAAAGGAGTAGCTTCGGGATAGGGCCATTTGTCGGTGAACCAACGGGCTTAAATTCTCAATTTTACTGGGACAAGTCATCTGCCGTGGACATTGGAGCCGCATGGTCATGGGACGAGTGGATTCTTCTGTCCGCGGACTTCCAAATGTATGATTTTTTTATGGATATGCCGAGAGAATGGAAGTGGTTCTATGGGGGTGGAGTTTACATGACCTTGGCTAACGATGACCATGAGGACAACACACTTGGTGTCAGGGTGCCTCTCGGCTTGAGGTATCATTTCCCGTACTCAATTGTGGATATTTGGGGAGAGGTCGCTCCTGGAATCGAGCTTGCCCCAGACACAAAATTCGCATTTCAGGGAGGAATTGGTCTTACCTTCTGGATCTGGTAAGTTGCCAAGAGCGAGGATATTCGGTAAATTGTCAGCTTGTTAACCAATTGAGAATTCCATGACACCACTTGAAAAACTTCTCGCAGCTCGCCGCCGATGGGAAACCGAGTTCGGAAACAAGTCCTCTTCTGCCCAGACGTTCAAGACCACGTCGAGCGTCGAAGTCCCCCCATTAGTCTGGACAGAAGATCCGTCAAACGCTGAGTACTATATGGAAAAACTCGGTTTTCCGGGACAATTTCCATACACTCGGGGTGTGCACGCCTCGATGTACAGAGGAAAATGGTGGACGATGAGGCAATTTAGTGGGTTTGCGACTCCAGAAGAGACTAACAAGAGGTATCGTTATATACTCGAACAAGGCGGTGACGGTCTGTCTGTTGCCTTTGATCTGCCTACACTGATGGGTCGTGACCCAGACTCCGAGTGGTCCTTAGGGGAAGTCGGAAAGTGTGGGGTGTCGGTTGCCTCTCTGGAAGATGCTGAGATTCTGTTCAAAGATATTCCGTTGGGAAAGATCACGACCTCCATGACCATCAACTCTCCGGCAGCTATCATCTGGGCATTCTATATAGCAGCAGCTGAGAATCAAGGGTGGAATCGATCTGATCTTGGTGGGACTCTTCAGAATGACATTCTGAAAGAGTACATTGCACAAAAAGAGTTTATCTATCCGCCAAAGCCGTCACTGAAATTGGTAGTTGATACGATTGAATTCGCAACGAGGGAAATGCCCAAATTCAATCCAGTTTCAATTTCTGGCTACCATATTCGTGAGGCAGGATCAACCGCTGTTCAAGAGCTAGCATTCACGTTGGCTGACGGGTTTGCATATGTGGAAGCAGCAGTTGAACGCGGACTTGATGTTGACGAGTTTGCTCCCCGCTTATCACATTTCTTCAATTCTCATCTTGATTTCTTTGAGGAGATCGGAAAGTTCCGCGCTGCGCGTCGCATTTGGGCAACGAGAATGAAAGAGAAATATGGTGCCAAAAGTGAGCGATCTCTTTTGTGCCGATTCCATACGCAAACTGCCGGCTGTAGTCTTCAGGCCCAGCAACCCGAAGTGAATTTGATTAGAACCGCGACAGAGGCGCTTGCTGCCGTTCTTGGCGGGACGCAGAGTCTGCACACGAACTCAATGGATGAGACGTTGGCACTTCCCAGTGAAAAAGCGGTTACTCTTGCGATGAGAACTCAACAAGTACTGAAGCACGAAGTTTTGGCAAGTGCTCCGATCGATCCACTGGGCGGAAGCTATTTCGTAGAATGGATGACGGATAAGATGGAAGAAGGGGCAAATCACTACTTTGATCGCATCGAAGCAATGGGTGGCGTCGTTTCCGCCATCGAGAGTGGTTTCTTTCAGCGGGAACTTGCACGAGCTGCGCAGGTCTATCAGTCTGAGTTTGACAAAGGCGAGAGAGTGATTGTTGGGGTGAATAAGTACGTGCATGCGGACGAGCAAATCGACATTCCTATTCTTGACATTTCGGAAGATGATTGTAGACGTCATCAAATCGAGAAGTTGAACCGGTTGCGGCGGAGAAGGGACGGGAAGGCCGTCCAGGAATGCCTTGACAATATCAAACTGGCAGCTGAGAAGGGTGAGAATTTGATGCCGCATTTGATTAGTGGTGCACACGCTTATTGCACATTGGGTGAAATGGTTGATACTTTGAAGGAAGTTTATACTGAATACGAAGAACCAGTTACTTTCTAAAGTCTTGTAAATACAACCATTAACAGGTCACCAACAGGTGGCCTGTTCTTGTTTTTGTTCTGCTGAAATGGAATCGAAATTGCATATGATTCAGCGGAAATGAATATTGCAATCCATATCGCCATAGCACTTGCTATCGCATTGTCAGGCTGTGACATGCCGGAACGGCAAGCACTTCGAATCGCGATTTCGCCATCGCCCGGTTCGTCTATTTTCTATTGCGCACAGGAAGCTGAGCTTTTTCAGCGCTACGATGTGGCAGTCCAGCTCATAGAACTGAATTCGGCAGATGAATGCAGACTGGCATTCCTTGAAGGCAATGTCGACGCAGCAGTTCTGCCGCAATCAGAGTATGAAGTGTTGGAGGCTAACGGTGCTCTTGCGGGACTTGTCATGCTGATCTCCGCCCCAGTGAGTTATTCCGTTCTTAGTGCGGATAGTTCTCAGGAATCAGGATGGCAAGCACGTGAAGTGGAAATGCTTATCGGTGACCGGCCGGGCTTGATGCATCGCAGGCATGAGTGGCAAAAGGTGTTGCAGGCATACGAACACTCCCGTATGCTCATGAAAGGCGAGATGAATGCTCAAGCACTGGTCATATCAGGATTTGAGAGACGATCCGCAGAAGAAGTCGCAAGCGATTTGAAGAATTGGGAATTCTATGGAATCGTCCATCAGGACTCATTGCTCTCATCAAACGGGCCATTCTGTGCGCTCAACGCAAAATGGCAAGGCAGGCTCTACTTAACATCGGGTGTGCCTATGGAAAGTCGTGAAATCGAACGTGAAGTGCTTGCTATGCCCACTGGAGAAAAAGCGCGATGATCCAAGGGCTCTTGAGACGATTCAATTCGTCGGTAACGCTAAAGATCGGTACGCCTCTCTTTGTTGTGGGGGTGATTGTAGCGACGTCAATGACGCTCGGTATTCAGAAGCTCTTCGAAAAACAGCTAATCAGTCAGCTGCATTCACGTGCGGACCTGGTATACACGGCAGTTCGAGCGACTTCACAAACAGCGAGCGAAGAACACTTGGCACGGGCTGTCAAGTCGCTTGGTGTGGAGAGGGACATTGTCGATATTCTTGTATTCAAGGACAAGTCGTTCACCGTACTCGCTTCAACAAAGAACTCAGACATTGGAAAGAATGTCACTTCGCTGAAGCGGCTACAGAATTGCGGTTTCTCTGCTTCAAACGGTTTGGAAGGCGAAGTGTCCAAATTGGAGTATTTAGGCGGCAGGTACTTTGGATTTGTGAAGTCGATTGAACAAGTCGATTCCGTAGAATCAAGTTCAAGCAAGATACTTGTCATTCTTGACTCGAACAGTATTCGCCGTACCGTATTTGAAGATTCGGCACGAATGCTACTCTTCATGGCTGGCGCAATGGCAATTTTGCTTATTGTTGCCTACACGATGATTAGCCACCACATTTTGAAGCCGATTTCAAGCGTCCAGTATGCCATGAACCAGAGGGCCGCTGGCAATCAAAAGGCGATTTCATTAGTTGAGTCAAGTGATGAGATTGGAGAACTCTCGGGATCGCTAAACTATATGCTCCGCGCACTTGAGGAAAGCGAAGGCCGAAATCGCACGATTATTGAAGCAGCTCCGATTGCAATTTGTGTTGTTGACGAATGGACAGGTGAACTTCTCTACACGAGTAGAAACTTTCAAGAGTACTTCGAAACGGATACAGATGATCCGAACTGCGCTGCTGTCTGGGAACTCCTGTCGGATCCTGGTGACAGATTTCTCCTTGAGAAAAAGATTCGAACAGGAGGATCGACTGAGAATTGGGAAATTCCTGTTCGAAGGCGCGGAAAAGTAAATCAATGGTGCAGTCTCACAACCAAGGAAATCCTCTGGCAGGCCCATCCTGCGGTGTTATGTGGATTTGTGGATATTACCGAGCGTCGTGACCAGCAAGAGCAGATTACTCGCACCAATCACGAGCTTGAGGTAATGAACAAGCAACTCGAGAGCGCAATCGTCCGTGCGAACACACTTGCAAAAGAGGCGGAAGCTGCCAACGTCGCCAAGAGCAGTTTTCTCGCCAACATGTCACATGAAATCCGTACTCCGATGAACGGCATTGTTGGATTCACCAGGCTCCTGATGGATCGTCCGCTTTCCGTTGAGCAGCAAGAATATGCAAAGGCGGTTCAGGACTGTGCGGACTCGCTTCTGCACCTGATAAATGACATACTTGACTTGTCTAAAATCGAAGCCAAGCAAATGACTCTCGAGAGTGTCGAGTTCGATATTCGTGACTTGGTCGAAAGTGTCGTGATGTTGTTCTCACTTCAATCCTCCGCAAAACAGATAGACATTGGCTGTGACGTAACAGCAAGCGTCCCTGATATTGTGAAAGGTGACCCGACCCGACTAAGACAAATACTCTCAAACCTCATAGGCAATGCGCTTAAATTCACGAGTCGCGGACACGTGTTTGTTAGAGTCGTTGGCTCTGCCCGGGATGAAGTAATGCACAACCTTACCTTCGAGGTCATTGATACTGGCATTGGCATTTCACATGACCGTCTCGAGGTAATTTTCGAAAACTTCACGCAGGCCGATTCCTCGACATCAAGAAGATTTGGTGGAACAGGATTGGGACTGTCGATTTCGAAGAGTCTTGCGGAGCTTATGGGCGGCAGCATTCGAGTCACAAGTGTGCCGAATGAAGGAAGCATTTTCGCCTTGGACATTCCCATAGAGGGCCGCCACAGTGACGAGAACAGAGAAGGTGGCCTAAATCCGACGGACTGGGTAATTGTTGAGCCACGTTCACTCTTTGCAGATTCACTAATTTCACTTGTTGGTAGTGGCTGTACTTTGATTGGCGACTGGCGATCCGCCTTTGAGCACGTCGTTACATGCAATGGACAACGATCTGTTCTTATCGGCGATGGGTTGCCTTTATCTGACGTTATTGCTTTCTCTGATTCATTGCAAAGGCATCCTGATACTCGAAAATCACGGATCGTCGTGCTTGCTAACAGATCAAAACGGCAAATGTTGCAGAATGACAACAGTCCTCTATTTGCACTTACGTTGGAGGTGCCGAACAGGACGTCGGTCCTGCAATCTGCGCTTCGGACAACACCCGGAAACACCGAATTGGCAGGCGAAGCTTCGCCTCTCCAGTCTGAGGACCTTGGTCTCCGACTTCTAGTTGCTGAAGACAATCCGTTTAATCAGAAACTCGCCGTTAAAGTGCTCGAGAGAATGGGGTGCGAGGTTACTGTTGCAGATAATGGGAAACAAGCCGTAGACTTGCAGGTATTGCACGGATTTGACGCCATCCTGATGGATATCCAGATGCCAGTCCAGGACGGACTAAGCGCTGCACGTGAGATCAGGAATTTACCGGAGAACTCGGATGTACCCATTATTGCATTGACGGCAAATGCCTTGGCCAGCGACCGCGAGGAATGCCTTCAAGCCGGTATGGATGCGTTTGTAACGAAACCTTTTGCACCCGATCAGATTCGGCAAGTGCTTAACTCGCTTTGCGATCCGCGGTCACGAAGCAGAGTAAAGAGTATCTCAAATCCGGTTCGCACCGCTTGACATATTGAACGGAAATCCGTAGGATAAACAACAACAAGGAAATGGTTCTCTACTGACAAACATGCCGAATCGAAGTCTAAGAATCGCAATGGCCCTCCTCATGTGCGTTGCACTTGGGCAAGCCGGATTACACAACATAAAGCCGCGACCACAGCAAATGGGTCTTCTCTCTATTGCCCCGCTGGTCATCGATGGCGCTTTAGTACTGACGATTCCGGATAATCCATTGCCAAGCGAGGCAGTTGTCAGGGATGAATGCTTGGCCCAGTTGACGGCACTTATGGGGATTCCGCCAATCGTCGTGCCCTATTCTGAATGGCAGCAGGGCCAGGTGTCTTTGTGGGTAGGCACTCCGACCAGGTTCCCCGATTTAATGGATTCCCTGGCGGCATCGCAGATTCCTGGGTTAGGTCAGATTGGAAACGAAGAAGAGTATCAGGTTCTGGTCGACGACAGCATAATTTATCTTGCCGGTTCCGACCAACTTGGTCTGCAATGGGGTCTGATGAGTCTCATGAAACTGATAGCGCCGGTAAATGGTGTGTTTACGATAGACCGCGCATACATTCGCGATTGGCCAGACTTTGCAAAGCGAGTGTGCACTATCAACTCATCCGTTCGTATTCAGTCGCAATTGGACTACGTGGATTCACTTACCAACATGGCGTACAATTACAAGATGGATGAGATTGAATGGAACGATCCCGATGGCGGTCATCCGATTCGGAGTGATTTTGCCATGGCCAGCGCGCGTGCGATCAGGAGCAAGATTGATCGACGGGGACAGTTCTTGACATTCGGCGTGGACCGCACCGCCCTGCGGGTGCTTGATCTAAGCTGGCAGGAAGGAGTTCCGATCCGCAATGAGGCAATGACTGTCGGTGCTACCTACCTGACAACGAATTCGTACGGTATCAATGTCGCGAACGGCGGCTTTGAGAGCTGGAGCGCGAACGTTCCAAGTAGCTGGACAATGTATCCAGCCTCGAGCTACGCAACAATTTCAAGGGACAACACTCAACGGCACTCAGGCTCTTCATCGTTGCGTTGGGCAAACCTGGACCCGGGGTACGATCTTGACCGAACGGTCCATCAACGGCTGTACCTTGGAAGACACAGGCTGTTCAACCTTAAACTCTGGGTTAAAACGCAGAATTTCAGCGGAAAGCTGAGATTACTCGTACTTGGCGATGAACCTGTCAACAATCACTTTGAGAATCGCCGAATCTCATTGACTCCAACGGCTAACTGGACTCAAATCGAAATGGACTTCTCGATCTTCAATGAGGACACAGTCTCACTTTGGATAGGTCCTGATGTCTACAGTTCAGGAACCCTTTGGATTGATGACATTGTGGTCGAGCCATTGGGATTGAGAAACATGCTAAGACGGGATGACACGCCGCTGGAAGTGTACAAACAGCCGGGTAACATCCTGATGAGGGAAGGGGTTGACTATTCTGTGGCGGACCTGAATTCACCGCCGACAGATGACTATATCGTACTGCCAAGAATATCGAGAATAGCCGGCGGTCAGCTTACGCAGGGTAACAGTGTGACTGTGAACTACTACACGGCAATCATATTTCAGGATGGCCGGGAAACAGTGTGTTTTAGTAAATTAGAGCCATTGGAGTATTACCAGCGACAAATAGCAGTTCTGGATTCCGCGCTGGCGCCGGACGGATTCAAGATTCACATCAATGAAGTTACGTTGGCCGGCTACGATCCACTGTGCCTGAGTCGCGGCTTGTCCCCGGGACAGTTGTGTGGGTGGCATTGCAATGAGCTGGCAGAGATCATAAACGCGCGCCGCCCGGACGCTCCCATTCGCATATACGGTGATGCGTTCGATATCTGGGTAGATGACAATCGATGTCATCCAGTAGAGACTTCACCATGGACGGTTGGAGCGCTGCAGCAACTCATGCCGGAAATCGAGATCATGGCCATGAGTGATTACAGCACGAATCTCGACTCGAGTTTCGCCTATTTCAATGCCAACGGGCACTCGGCGGTAATGGCATACTATGGAAGTGAAAATTTCTCCGAAGCGGTGAATGGTGCAATATCTGCCAGGAAGGCTCCCAACTGCACAGGCTTTCAATTCTATGATTGGGATATTTCGGTCACCAATAAGCTGCTGGATTTCTCCTGTCTCGGCTGGAACTTCGGACCATTCTTTATTCACTCACCGGTCGAGTACAGTGCCAGACCAGACACAGTAAGTCTTGTATTTGAAGCGTGGGCGGATTCATTCCGCATTAATCAAGTCCCAAGCTTGACGGCCAAGTCTGTAACTTATCGCTTTCTTCCGGGGGGCAATTGGGCGACGGTGACGCCAACGTCACTTGGCTCGAATCGCTACCGGTTACAGGTTGTTCCACCCGCAAATGCGACTTCCATTGAGTACTATTTCCGGGCTACCGATCACAGGAATCAGGTGCGTCTCCACCCACCGGACGCGCCTCTGCGAGTCTTCAGCGCTGCACTGCCCCCGGCAGGTGGAAATGATCAGTTTGAAGACAGGGAGTATTCGGGCGGTATTTTGCCAAGAGTCTCTGGCTCTATGATAGAGTGGGACCACGTGAAAGATGCTTCCAGCTACGAGATTCACTGGTGCCGTGACGCCGGTTATGACCAGAAGCGCCAGTCATTGGTTTCCGTCGTCCCGGGAATCCAAACTGAGTTCTTCCTTGACCCCCAGTTGTACGACCAACTTGATCCCAAGTATTTAATTGTTTATGCAAGATTTAAGAAATAGTTCTGCGTTTCTTTTTCGCCTGCCATAACCTCTTTTTCGTTGCATGACCCGGAAGTCTTTCATCCCACATCTTTCCTCTTGATTCTACTGTACTAAAGACTTATCTTTCTGATTAGCGACCCCCACGTGCGTTTTTGTCGCACTGTTATTGGAATCACAATTCTCCAAGTCTCGAATCGCCGCTCACCTTATGCCTGCCGAAGGCCGAACACCTCGTGGTCAGGTTCTGAGGTGTGGCAGTACAGAATTGACTTGTGTTGAAATGCTGCCCACAACTCTTGCGGTTGCTTAATTCCAAAACAAGAAACAGAAGAGAAACGGCATGAGTTACTAGTGTTCTTGAGAGCAAGTGTAGCTCGATTTTTGGTCAACAAACAGATTACACAGTTACGAAGGAGTTTCCTTTTGAAACCCTACTGCCGTGGGTAAGAACAAACTCAATAAAGATTCTTAGACGAAATGACTGACGTGATGATGAGGCGTTATAATTGTTGAATAGAAAGCAATTCAAAAGAGTAGAGAAGACGTGGGACGAATTCTGGGCGGAGTTTTGGAGAATTCGACTTGTAGGAAATGACGACGCTGCCGATTTCAAGAGCCAACAGGTCGTCGAATTCTGCTGGAAAGTCCTCGGAATTCGAAAAGGGCATCGCGTGCTTGATCTTGCCTGCGGAGCGGGCTATCAAGCCAGGTACTTTGCTGAAAAAGGGGCGATAGTACACGGGATTGATATCACGCCTGTGCTCGTGCGACATGCTGAAAAGAGTTTTGAAGCACGGGGTCTTCAGGGCACCTTTGAAGTTGCTGACATGCGGACCTTCAAAGTCAATCAGCTCTTTGATCATGTTGTCGTTCTTGGCATGAGCTTCGGCTTCGGCTCTGACTCCGAAAATATCCAGACGCTTAAGCATATTTTCAGCGCGTTGAAACCGGGGGGAAAGGTGCTGTTGACGGGACAGCATCCGTATGGTCTCTCCAATCACCTTGGCCCGGAATGGCTGGAATGCGATGAAGGCATTCTCGTGCATCGAGCGGAGTTTGACGAAGAGACTTGCCGGCTTGGTGGATCATGGGAGCTTGCGTGCCCTGACGGGACCATCATTACCGAAGGAGACAATCCGGAGCAGAACGGCGTTCGATGCTACACCGTACCGGAAATCCGCCGTATACTTCAGGAATCGGGTTTTACGAATGTTGAAACGTATGGTGCCTGGTACCTGCCGCCACAGCCGATACAATGGTTCTCAATGGAACTGATTGCGAGTGCGATCAAACCAAAAGCCAATTAGGCTCTTGACAGAAGACATGATTCACTCCGCAACGAATACCCGCTTAGGGCCATTCACGCTGAAGAGTCCAGTGGTCCTCGCGCCCTTGGCGGGCTGGACAGACACGGCTATGCGCAGGATTTCGCGCAGACAAGGTGCCAGCATGGTGTTCTCCGAAATGCTGTCCGGCGAAGGTGCGCGCCGAAAAAACGTAAAAACCCGCAAAATGGCGGGTTTTCATGAGGAAGAAAGACCATACATCATTCAGTACTTCGCGACTTCGCCGGAACAAGCCGCGGACGCGGCCAAACTGTTTCGCGATTTGAATCCTGACGGTCTTGATTTAAACTTTGGCTGTCCCGTTAAGAAGATCATTCTTAATCAAGGCGGCGCCGCGCTTCTGAAGGACGTGGGTCTGCTCGCCCGAATAGTTGAGGCAGCAGTCAAAGCCGTTGACATTCCCGTGTCGGTGAAAATGCGCTCAGGATGGGACCATCGATCGCTCAATGCTGTCGAAGTAGCGCGGGCAGTTGAAGACGTTGGAGCCGCATGGGTGACGGTTCATGCGCGAACGCGAAGTGAGTTTTTTCAAGGACGGGCTCACTGGGAATGGATTGGAGAAGTGAAACAATCCGTGAAAATACCCGTGGTCGGAAATGGGGATGTGCGAAATGCGGAAGATGTTCAACGGCTTATTGACCTTACTTCATGTGATGCTGTAATGATTGGCCGAAGTGCGATGGGTTACCCGTTTATCTTTCGCGAAGTGGAGCACTTCTATAAATACGGGACCGCTTGTCCGCCTCCGACTCCAAGCGAGAGGCTCGAAACAGCCGAACGGCACCTTGAGTGGCTGGTTGAATTCTATGAACATCCGCGTCGTGCAGCCCTTGAATTCAGAAAGCATCTACTAAGATACTTCAAAGGTTTGCCCGGGAGCACACGATTTAAGACGCGGGCGATGAAACACGAATCACCGGAGTTGGTCAAACAGGAGATGCGCGACTTTGTGGCCGGAATTCCTGACTTGCCTTTTGCGCGTCCGGAAAACGTCCTCGATGACGCTCCGACCTGGAGTTAATCTACAAACCCAAACTCCTGCCGAACCAATTCCACTAATTCTTCAGTCATCTTGTCCCGAAGTTCGGCGAAAATGGCAACAGGGTCGTCACTCGGCGCCATGTGATACGGATCCCAGTACGGTTTGTGGACGACCTTGATTGCACCCGGAAGAGTGGGGCAGTTCGACCTTGCGCTGTCACACACTGTAATAACGAGATCAATTTCTTCACCAATGAACTCATTGATGCTCTTTGACCTCAATCCCGTCGTGTCGATGCCAGCGTTCGTAAGCGCCTCAAGAGTTCTCGAGTGAACAAAGCTCGGATGTGTTCCTGCAGAATACACGTCTATTCTGTCGCCAAGGTGGTGACGTAGAATACCTTCGGCCATTTGGCTGCGCATGGAATTTCCGGTGCAGATCACAAGTACTTTTGGTTTCTGTTTCATTTGTTTGCGTGGTATATCCTTGGCTGATGATCAGGTGCTATTGGCCCGGTCGACTTCTGAAGTTCCTGTGTTACAAAATCACTGAAAAGGAGTCCGGTGTTTTCCAGATTATCCGGCGTAAATCCCAGGTACTTTTCAGGCTGCGAAACCAGGACATAGTCAATGGAAACGCCGCGATAAGTCCTCGAAGAATCAAGCTCCGAACCATCGACAAAGCAGTTGACACTAAAGCTCTCAGATGATTCGCCGGTAACTTCGGCTGCAATACCTGACACTTGGAGCACCTCAGAGTCTTTGTCCAGAAAGCTTACGGCCTGTTTGTTAATCATTGTGGCCAAATCTTTGCCGCTTGCTTCAAAGAGCGTGATCGTATTGAAAAACGGTAACATTTCAACGACGTCAAGCTTTCGTATGGGACCTCGTGCAAGGTCCTTTCGAATTCCACCGGAATTAATGACGGCGAAATCGCAGTTATAGTGTTTTCTCAGTAAGTCACACAGCAAGTTCCCCAGGGAACTTGTAGATGAGTATGCTCGAGTAAGTGTCTCGCTGGCGTTCGCTATGATTTCACCATACACAAGTTCAATTTCTTGGCGATACTCATTGCACAAGAGAGAAACACTTGCATCCGGTGTATATCGGTTTGACTCCAGTTCAATCAAATCACCTTCATGCTCTACGATTTCATCCTTGGCAACACGGATTTTCAAGACTCCGAGGTGTTTCAAGTGTGATCCCGCCTGCACGATTATAATGCCGTTTTCTACTTGGGGATTTGAAAGCCTGGTGTGACTGTGACCACCGACGATAATGTCTGCACCAGTAACAGATCTTGCAAGAACTTTGTCTTGCTCAAACCCGTTGTGAGTGAGTAGTATTATGACATCAGTGATTGGATCAATCTCATCGATAAGCACTTGCGCCCGTTGTTCAATTGGCTGAACTTCAAATGGTTCGACGGCATGGCTTGCGACGACACTCTTAAGATCTGTCAGTAACAATCCAATTACACCGACTTTGAGGCCGTTCTCCTCAAGGATTACGTAAGGATCGCAGATCGACGCGCCGGAGCTCTTCTCCACAACATTTCCGCAAAGCCACTTCAGTTCTCCGTTCGATAAGAATTTCTTGGCATGTTCGGGTCCCAAATCAAACTCGTGGTTTCCAACGGCGGCTGCGTCGCAGTCGCACAATTGAAGGAGCTTAAGAAGTGCTCCACCCTCAACTCCATCCGCAACAATATTGCAGATTGGATTACCGGTCATTAAGTCACCTGCGTCCAGATAGATGCAGGACTCATCGATTAACCGGACGCTATCAAGCGCACCTGAGAGTGCTGCAAATCCTCCAACAAGAGCGCTGTCAGCCCTCCACATAGCCTTTGAAGGAAGAAATTGTCCATGAATGTCATTTGTGTGAAGTATAGTCAATTGTCGGCTTTGTGCCATACAGCCTATGAAAAGAGGCAGTAAAAGGGCCAATGTGTACATCATGGATGCTCCGATTGTTCAGCGCCAATATAAGCAGGTCGCGTGAGATTTTCAAGATGCACGGGGTGGACTTCAAGATTGACGGAGTAGTATGCGTGTACTTTTGACCTGCCACGTGCGATTTGCCAGCGCAATGGCATGGTATACACTTCACCTGGCGCGTGGGCTGAAAAAGGCGGGACATGAAGTGTATCTGTCGTCACAGCGAGGGTCGCCACTTGCTGAGTGGTCGGCAAAGCACGATATTCCCGGATCGTCCGAGCATGATTTTCACAGTCCAAATCCAGTCGAGATATGCAGATCAATATCGAAGCTTAGTTCTGCGATACGATCGTTTGGACCCGATATTCTGAACCCGCATTGCCCGCCCGGCCATGCACTTCTTGCAATTGCCTCGCATGGTCGTTTACCAATTGTAAGAACTGTAGCCGAGCCCCGGTCACCAAAACGGCATATTGCCAACAAGCTGTTACACGAAAAACTAACTCATGGGATCATCTACTCGACGTCATCCAGTCTGCCAAGATACCTGAAGGCATTTGATCTCACGGGAGTTTTCCAAGAAGTTATTCATCCCGGCCTTGACCTTGAGATGTTCCCGCCGGTCGCCGCTGGCGGCTATCGCAGTGCATTGGGAATAAACAGTGAATGCACTTTCGCCGCAATAATTGCGCGAATGAGTCCGGAAAAGGGTCAGGAGCTGGCTATCTCCGCACTTGCACGTCTGACTCCACATGAGCGAAGTCAAATTGCAGTCCTATTGACTGGTGATGACAGCAAAGAGAGAACTGCCGCCGATCTGCGAAACCTTGCAATACAAAAGGGCACCATTGAGTGCTTGCACTTTTTACCGCGGCTTGAAGATGTTCGGCCGCTTCTCTCTGAGATTGACGTCGGTATCATAACATCGATTCGCAGCGAAGCTGTTTGCCGGGTGGCACTGGAATACATGGCCTATTCTAAACCAATCATTTCTACTGACGTGAACATTCTCAGTGAAGTTGTACGTGACGGTGTGAATGGATGGAATGTCCCTGTGAATAACATTGAGGGAATGGCTCACGCGTTAAGAGAGGCAATTGCGAATTCAGTTTTGCGTCGCAAATTGGGCGACGCCGGCAGAGCCCTTCTAGAACGGGAGTTCACGCTTGAAAGCATGGTAGAAAACACGATTGAACATTATAAACGTGTTATTGCACTCAGGAACTCTGCATGAAACTTCCGATTTCACTTGTTATCGTTACGTTTAACGAGGAAGAGAATCTTAAAAGGTGCCTTGACGCAGCGGACTTCTGTTCTCAAATTGTTGTAGTTGATTCGGGTTCCACTGATGGAACAATACACGTCGCCGAAAAGGCTGGTGCAACTGTCTTGACGCGTGCTTGGCAGGGATACGGACCGCAAAAGAACTTCGCCATGGAACACGCGACGGAGCCTTGGATACTCTGCATTGACGCTGATGAAGTCGTATCGCCGGAGCTGCGTGGTAGCATCATTGAAGCATTTGAACGTGAATCAGAGTGCGATGGATTTGATATCAACAGACACGGCGTCTACTCGGGCCAGAAGATTAACTTCTCCGGGTGGTATCCACAGTGGCGGACATTTCTGTTTCGGAACGGCAAGGCCGTTTGGGCTGGCGCAGAGCCTCATGTGATTATACAATTCAGAGGTGGAGTAAAGCGCAGATTAAAGGGGGATCTCTACCATTTCACGTATCGGTCCATCGACGAACACATTCGTAAGAACGTATCTTCAGCACGCGCGGCAAGTGTGGCTATGTTCCAGAACGGGCGAAGGCCCCGCTGGTATGATCTTGTGTTTCGGCCCGCGTGGGCATGGGTGAAAAGCTTTATCATTCAGCAGGGTTTTCGTGATGGCTTTCTAGGACTAGTTATTGCCAACGGCCAGTTTCATTATACATTTCTGAAATACGCATTTCTTGAAGAGCGTTGTAGAACGATGAGCAATGGCGAGAAGAGAACAACAACTTGATGATGGCGGAAAATTAGCCGCACTTCTCTTCCGACGCCTTGGCGACAGTCTTCTTGCAACTCCAGCGCTTCGAAGCCTGAAACAAAGTTTCCCAAAATCAACTGTTCAGGTCATCTGTGAACGGCATGTCAGCAGAGTGTTTGAGCACCTTGACTATGTTGACGATGTAACGGTTGTTTCTGGTTCACCGGGTATCAAAGAGCTTGTGCAGGCAATTCGAAGCAATGTCCGGTCGTCCGTAGCCACGGTGGACTTTCTCTCTGACCCTCGAACATCACTTGCCTCACTCATTTCCGGAGCAACAGTGCGCGTGGGAATAGCGAAGTCATGGCGCAGATTTGCCTATACACGGGCTGTAAGCGTTCAAGACATAGTTAGGCCTGAATATTCTGCGATTCATAAACTTCGCCTGGCGGAATCCCTTGGTGCGGGAAGTGTTGACTGCATGCCTGACTTTCGTTTGGATGAAGAGAGTATCGAAAATGCCGAACGAATTATGAAATCATTGGTTTCACGAGACGAAGGAATTGTTTCGATATACGTGACAAGCCGGCGGGATTACAAGAAGTGGCCTATGGAAAAGTTTAAACAAGTTGTGCATACGATTCGTAGTGGATATAGGATCGCTTTGGTGGGAGCAGTCAGTGAATACGACGACATTGCCCAATTCTGCGATTATGCACGTATTGAACGTAACGCAATTACGTTGTTCACAGACCTGGGTGAATTTGGCGCTTTTCTCCAAAAGTGCATTTTGTTTGTCGGAAACGACGGAGGCCCCAAGCATTTGGCAACGGCGGTTGGTACGCCGACTGTTGGCATTTTTCAGAATGACCCTTGGGAATATTGGACTCCGCCGAATTCAAACCGTCATCTGGGTGTCGGAGGAAGGGGTGTCACTCCGGAAGTGTCAGACGTAATGGATGCCATTCACGTCGTATTGTCCTCAAATGCGTGACTTCAAGCGAATCCTTTTTCTTCGAAGCGGTTCGATAGGAAATACGATTGCAGCGATTCCAGCACTCAGATGCGTGAGATCACATTTCCCATCCTCACGGATTGGTATTGTAGTAAGTACGCTTGGATACGAACTTCTTAGACACTGCCCCTTCATCGACGACGCTTTCATATACGATAAGCAAGGCGGCTCAGCCGGAATGGTCGCATACTTCTCAATCATTCATTCAGTAAGGAAGTGGCGGCCGGATTGCATCGTACAACTGAAGCGATTTAGGCGCAACGGGATTATTGGATTGCTGAGTGGTGCACGATTCCGCTGCGGATTCAGAACAGATGGAAGTGCTCCCTTCCTGACTCATTCATTGCCATATCGTGAAGACGTGCATGTATATACTCAGAACATACAGCTGCTTTCCCTGCTCGGTATCACAGAATGCAGTGAAGTACGATCTGAGTTGCACTTGACGGAAACTGAATTATCTGAAGCAAGAAAATGGCTGAATGAACAAGGCATTGTCCGCGAGTTTTCAGTTGCGCACTTTGGTGGAGTTACAAGTGGTGCTGCATTTCTGTCGCTCAGTGCACGTGCATCGGTCCTGAAAGAACTTAATCATGATGGATACTCTGTGCTCATAGGATCAGGTGACAGCGAGCAACGGGATGCGACTTCTCTTGCATCTATGGTGCCAAATAGTTTGGTTGCATGTAATTTGCCTTTGCGACGCACGATGGCAGTCATGTACTTCTCGTCATTGTTTATTGGCACAAATAGCGGCCCCATGCATATTGCAGCCGCACTCGGAAAGAACGGAGTTGCCTTCTTCAATGGTGATGAGAAGTTCAGGAATGACATCAAGAAGTGGCGGCCGCAATTCGACGGACTGAAAATCATCCCTGTGACACCTGCTTCCGCGGATCTGGATCTGATTCGTCAAGTCAACATAGCGTTGAAAAGAGCATGATGAAGCCGGAGATTGGAATTGCCATACCCGCCTACAAGAGTGTCACAAGACTGAAGCGCTGCTTGGAATCCATTGAACGAGTCAACAAGTGCCTCCTTGAAGCAACAACTGTGGTGGACGACAGCGGGGACGGTTCTGTTGCCTCAGTTCTTGCGTCGTGTTATCCTCAAGTAAATTGGATTGAAAACCAATCAAACACCGGATTTGCATGTGCAGCAAATACCGCAGTTCGAGAATGCGCTTCAAAGTGGGTACTGCTCCTAAACGATGATGTAGAACTTGTCGAGGATTTTAGCACCTACTTGTTGCCAATGCTGGATGACAACAAGTTGTTTGCAGTTGCTTTCCGATCAATTGACGAGCATGGCGCATTTCGCGAAGGGGCAAAAAGGCTCTCCTGGCGCTTCGGAATAGCAAAAATCTTTCATAATCCTTCAGACCAGAATTGGACAGGAATTGGAGTCGCGATGACGGCGTATGCCGTTGGCGGGCATGCGGTTTTCAATCGCGAGATCTTCACTCAACTGAATGGATTCGACGCATATTTTGCGCCGTTTTATTGGGAAGATGTCGATCTTTCGATTCGCGCGGCAAACACGGGACACCGGATTATCTACCTCGAATCATGCAAGGTGATGCATAGGCAAGATGGCGCAATAAAATCGTCTAGTTCATCGGCTCAGATTCGATATTACACATGGCGCAGCAGAATCAGATTCTCTTTGCGACATGCAAGTGGAATTCACCGAATCCTGTTGCCAATTGGTGTATCCTGGCATTTCTTGCAATCAATCGTTGTTGGTGATCTTGCCAGAACAAGAGCAATCGCGTCCTGTTTATATTCAAGCTCACGAGGATGAAAGCCCAAATAAATGGATGATAAAATGTCAATTAGGGAATTCCGTCCATATGTAAGCTCGGGGACCAATATGGCCGAGTCTACAATACGTGCGCTTGTACTCGGTGTCGTGCTTGGCATCGTATTTACGGCAGCAAATGCGTATCTGGGATTGTATATTGGAATGACAGTAAGTGCTTCCATTCCTGCGGCCGTAATGTCGATGTTCATACTGCGGCGTATGTTTCGAAACGGTACTATTCTTGAAAACAATATCGTTCAAACTACTGCCTCCGCCGGAGAATCAATGGCAGCAGGAATCATTTTTACGATTCCCGCGCTGTTCATTTGGAATCAAACCGGTAGAAATGTGGAGATACCAAGTGCATGGACCATCGCCTATATTGCCCTGATTGGTGGTGCACTTGGAATTCTTATGATGATCCCGCTTCGACGAATGCTGATTCGAGACGAGCATGAAACTCTTCCGTACCCGGAAGGAACTGCATGTGCAGAAGTCCTCATTGCCGGTGAAAAAGGCGGGGACCATGCAAAAAAGGTATTCTGGGGACTAATAGTTGGGGCCGGCTACAAATTGTTGACAGGAGCCGCTGTTCTTCGCGAGTCCGCAAGCGTTTTCTTCAAGACTCCGCAGAAATCATATATTGGCATTGATGCAATTCCTGCCTTGGTCGGTGTTGGATACATTATTGGGCTTCGCGTATCTGCGATCATGCTCGCGGGAGGACTCTTAAGTTCAGTGGTGCTCGTCCCAATAATTGCGTTTTTTGGCTCAAGCTCTGTCGTACCGATCTTCCCTGCAACCGAGCTCATTTCGACACTGGATAGCGAGTCCATACGATCCGATTATGTCCGTTATATCGGTGCAGGCGCAGTAACGATGGGTGGAATCCTGAGTCTGCTGAAGGCAACTCCGTCTTTGGTAAGATCTTTGTCAAGATTACGCGGCAACTCACGGTCAATTGAAGGCAATAAACGCACAGATAGGGACCTTCCGCCGCGAGCTGTTCTGATAGGCACCGTGCTGGTATCACTTGCGTCATGGCTGCTCGTCCCGCATGTACCCATCGCCATTATTCTTGTCGCGGTCTTTGGTTTCATTTTTGTCATGGTAGCGTCGCGTATTGTGGGAATTGTCGGTTCCTCTTCTAATCCGGTAAGCGGAATGACAATTGCAACTCTACTCGGCACTACACTTCTCTTTACGGCTCTCGGAATCGGCGGGGTAGAAGGCATGACTGCCGCACTGCTCGTTGGTGCGATTGTCTGTGTTGCAATTTGCTGCGCGGGCGATATGTCGCAGGACTTGAAAACCGGCTTTCTCTTGGGCGCGACTCCGGCTAAACAACAGATTGCGGAATTTATCGGCTTGCTTGGCGGATTGGTAGTTGTAGGTTGGGTCGTGCATCTACTCGGCTCTACCTATGGATTTGTGGCGGATGCGACACATCCCAAGCCTCTGCAAGCGCCTCAGGCCAATCTCATGGCCATTTTAATCGAGGGGGTTATGCATGGGGAGCTTCAGTGGAGCCTAATATTCTTTGGCATGTTCATCGCCGCAATTGTTGAGTTGTTTGCAGTGAATTCCCTCGCGTTTGCGGTTGGATTGTATCTGCCCGTCGGATTGTCGGTAGGTGTGATGGCTGGAGCCCTTGTGAAGCACTTCCGTTCAAGTGGTGTTTCGGAATCCGAAGACGGCGGTGTGCTATTCAGTTCCGGCTTGATTGCGGGAGAAGCATTGATAGGAATTGGCCTTGCGCTCGTTGCAACTGCCGGGATATCGATAAGTGCATTTGCCGGAATACTCGGGATGGCCGAACTGCCGATTACGGCACTCGCGTACGGTACATTGGTGTATATGCTCTGGCGATCAGCAAAATAGCTTCAAAGTTCCACGAAAATCAGGCCCGTAAGTTCGGGCCTGTTTAGTTAAGATTAGTCAGATTCAGAATGTCTTTGCTTCTGAGGAGTTCTCGTGTCTCCCCGCTCCAGACAATCTTCCCTCGATCTAATGCAATTACAGTTCCCGGAAGCTGTTTCATCAAGTCAAGATCGTGTGTAACAACAATTGCGCACATGTCATTGTCACATCGCGATTTTATCCAATTTGAAATCACGCTAAGATTTCTTTCGTCGAGACCGAGCGTCGGCTCATCGAATATCATTACCGAGGCCGACAGCGCAGTTTGCAAGGCGGCCGCGAACAGCCGTTTCTGACCGAATGACAGACTTTTGAGCCGCTGATTGAAAATGTCAGAAAAAGGGAGACCAAGTTCATTAAGCGCTTCAAGCACAACGCCTTCGGCTTCGCTGTCTGGAATCAGCGCAAGCTCTTCTTCAACGGAATCGGTTAGAAAGAGTTCCTCAGGAAATTGAAGTACGAGGCCGGGTAATTCGAATTGGGGTCTCCTGACATTGCCGGATTCGGGTGTAAATACACCCGCAAAGAGCAGAGCGAGAGTCGTCTTTCCAGCACCTGACGGTCCGACAATGTAGTTAACCGTGCCTCTGAAAAAGCGCGCACTTACACCTTGAATTGCACCGGATCGCCCGCCGTGTGTGTAGACCAATTCACAACACGAAATGACTTCTGTCATCCTGTCTTCTCCGTTGGAGCTCAGACCTCCACAAGTGTTCCTGATTGCAGCCGCAGGCCACGAGCATTTGGAGGCAGCTCATTTATGCGTGATACAATCCAAACAATGCCAGCCCGAAAGTTGCTGAATAGAAATGACCTGAACTCGGATCGTGACCTGCCGTCAAGAAAGCTGTCTGGCTCATCCAGGAGAAGAAGTTCAGGTTCCCTGCACAGTAGAGCTGCAAGTGCAAGCTTCTGCTGTTGGCCGCCAGAAAGTGATGCAGGCGGCAAATCCGCACGATCTTGAAGTCCAAATCGCATTAATTGTGCGTGTACTCTGCCGTCCAAATCAGGCTCGTCGGGATAATTCATCACCATTGAATACTCAATTTCTTCACGCACCGTTCCGCACAACATCTGTTGCTTCGGATTCTGAAGAAGAAAGGCGGGATTTGACTTCCCGGTATAAGTGACGATTCCTTTTCTTGGCTTGCACAGCCCGGCAATTACACGCAGTAACGTTGACTTCCCACTTCCGTTCACACCGACTATTGCAACACATTCTCCGTTTTCAAGAGAAAGTGAAACACCTTTTAGAACATCCGGTCCGTCCGCGTATCCGGCATAGACATCTTTCAAACTAAGCAATGGCATTTTGCGGCAAGACCAGCTTCATCACCCGATCAACGACGCCTGAGCGTTGTCGGACAAATTCCTTTGGGTTGGTGTCAACATGGGTCGAGTAAAAATCCGCAAAAGCTTGCTCCAGTCCCGCCGCGTCGAAAACAACTCTTAAAATGCCTTCTTCCAAAGCTTCATTCGCTTCTCGTGACACTTCAATTCGAGGCCCCGTAATTACCCGCAGACCATGAGCCATCGGTTCAAGCACGCTGTGAACGCCGCGGTCAAACCCGCCTCCGACAAACGCAAGTTTGCCATACCTGTAGATGTCCGCAAGTATACCTGAGCGATTCATCACTATGATGTCCGCACCTAACGAGTCAGTCCCGATTTCCTTGCAATCGAATCCCGAACGTTCTGCATGGCCCTTTATCCTTTGAAACTCATCGTCAGAGGGATCATGCGGAACAATGATTAGCTGTAGATTAGGGCATTTGTCACGCATTCCGCCTAAAGCCGAAACGAGGAGTCCGACATCCGCGTCATGTGTACTTCCTGCGACTAAGAACGTGCGTGCAAGCAGTTCCTTTTCAAACTCCGGATATGGAGACTTGGAGTTCTTAGCTCTGGCCAAAACCCGGTCAAAGCGGGAGTCACCTACGGCCAGAACAGTTTCGCGTTCCCCGGCGAAGCGTCTTGCCCGCTTGGCGTCGTCATCAGATACAGTCAAAATACCCGTCAGGTCAGAGTAAACGCACCTGTGGAACTGAATGACACCTGGAATGGACTTTGTTGAGGCGGCGTGAAAATTCCCGTTAATAAGCCAAATCGGTATCTTCAATCTCTTTGCTTGCCAAACCAGATTTGGCCAGACGTCGTGTTTGCTGATAAGTATCACTTCCGGCCTCAATGCACCAAGGAATCTTGAGACAGCGCGAGCGGAATCGAATGGGCTGTAGTCTGCAAATTCGAATTCCCCTGGCTTAAGGCTGGTTTCGGCTGAAGGAGAAAAGTAGCTTACGCACGGTAAGTAGCCTTGTTGACGACATGCGGCGGCCAACGGTTTGACTCCTTCGAGTTCGCCTGCCGAGGCACAGTGAAACAAGACCAATCGGGCGTTTGGTTGTGAATGACGGAATTGCAATGCATGCCGGACTACCCGACGTCTTCCGGAAATTCCAATCCGCAACTTGCGCGAGAAAAGGGCGGCCGCATGGGCACCGGCAAAGAGCAACGGATAACCGATGACATTGTATAACAACTTTGCCGTGAACTTGGCTAACACGTCATTGCCTTTGCGAGAATTCGAGGGTTGCGGCCTTCACCGCTTCGGGAGTAATGTGGTTCATGCAGTTGTGATGTCCCAACGGACACTTGCTGCCTCCGAAAGCCGAGCAGGGCCGGCAATTCAAGTCAGTTTGAATCACTTCACTTTGTCCTCGAAAAGGAAAGAATCCGAATTGCTCCACGGTTGGCCCAAACAACGCGATGACACGGGCCCCAACCCCTGTCGCGAGGTGCATCAAGCCAGAGTCATTACAGACGACTGCCGCGGCTGACTGCATTTCCTGTGCTATTTCCGACAGCCCTGCGCTAATCAACTGACGAGCACTTGGAGCGACAGCCCTGCACAACTCGGCTTCGTCCTGTGTGCCACAGACAACGATTTCGAAACCTGCGAATTGCAGGGCGCGTGCGAGTTCAGACCAGTGCTCAATCGGCCAGCGCTTGGTCGCGTGCTTTGAGCCCGGGCACAACATGATCGTATTCGTCGTGGAATCCTTCTTCTGGGCTTCCGGCACACGCAGACCGAGTCCTCTTTGATCGTCGACAGCGCCAAGCACGGCAAGCGAATTCAGATAGCGCAGCGGCACAGGTACGGATGCACGGTAAAGATTCAGTTTGAAGCGAATCAGCAGCCATCGTCGAAGTCGGTACCGCTTGGCTTTTGTCCACATCATGGGGAAGGTGAATGTTCGCAGAAATGCGCTGCGCGGACTGTTTTGAAAGTCGCAGATCAAATCATACTTGCGAAAAAACAAACGGCGCAGCTTAAGTATGCCGCGCCATCCGTCTCGTTTGTCGAACTCGATAATGTTGTCAATTCCTGGAATCAGCCGCGCAGCGTCGGCAAATTCGGAGGCCACGAGAAAGTCAAGGGTCGCCTGGGGAAATCTTGTTCGAAGTGAACGTATCGCAGGGGCACACAACAGAACGTCTCCCAATGAAGACAGCCTGATGACAAGGATACTGCTGCCCGGCTCGGACAAGATTAGTTGCGAGTGGAGAGTTTATCCTTGAGCACGCCTTCGGCGGCTATAGAATAGCTTGGCCGGGAACCACTAATGCGGATATGTCCCATGAGTTCCGCTTTGCCCTTATCCGTCAACTTTGTCAGGTCGCCGTCCACATTCAAAGCGTATGCCAATCCGAACGCTGTGGCGCAATCCTTCGCCGCGACTATCGCAGCACCTTTCGCCTCCTCGCCCGTGCGAGGATCGAGGACAAGTCGGCCTCCTTGACCGACCGCCGGAAGGAAGGCAAGTCCACCTTGTCCGATTTGGAGCGTCGCCCAAGTGCTGTCGCCCGAAACTGGATCCGCGATGTTGAACGTGCGAAACTGTGAGTTTTGTGGCATGCCGACTACCCGGATGGCATAGGGTGTACGTATTTCGAATGCAGACAATCCCTTTTCGACCAGTCGCTCCGCAGCTCGGTCAATAGCCCAGGCTTCCACCAGTCCGCGGGCATCAAATCGCATTTCTGGTTTCGAGAGCAGGATGGATTTGCCTGCCACGAACATACCGCCGGTTTTGATTAACGCAAGCGCGCTGTCCAAGTCGGCTTGTGCAGGTTTGGAAGGCTTTCCGGTTGCCAGCCAGGCATCGAGCAGCGGTCCATAGCGCAGGTCAAACGCTTCGCCGGTCATGTCATTCAGTTGCAATCCGCGCATGATAAGATTGTACACGGCCGTGTCCACGGGCACTGACTCGCGGCCGGCACCGGAAGCGATGCGTTCAAGCTGATTGTCTTTTCCGGAAGTGTATGCAGCTCCTTCGTACCATTTCAGAGTATTGAAGACCGCGTCAAAGGCTCCTTGCACTTCGTCGGGTTTGGCATCGGAGATGAACACAGTGACGGTAACTGGCAGACCGAAGACGGTCCGGGTTTCACTGGGGAATTTCTCGCCGCCAGCTCCGCAGCCGGACAGCATGATTGCGGCGATGAGTAAACACAATGCGGCAAAACGCATATTTGGTTCTCACTAAGGTATTAGCGGTTTCGACGATTCTTGATTTCGCGGTCAATCTCGCGCTTCATTCGCTGTTCCTCTTTGGCATCGCGCTTATCGTATTCGCGTTTGCCTTGGACGACTGCGAGTTCAACTTTCAGGAACTGGCCTTTGAAGTAGAGGGACAGCGGGACAAGAGTGTAGCTTTTCTCCAGAACCTGCCGTTGAATCTTCCGGATCTCGGTTCTGTTCAGGAGAAGCTTGCGGACCCGTCGTTCGTCCACCTCGGTATAGCCGCGGTTCTTGTAGGGGTTGATCCCCATCGAGTAAAGGAGGACTTCGCCATCCTGAACCCGGGCAAAGGCGTCGCGGAGGTTGACATGGCCTTCCCGGACGGACTTGACTTCGGTGCCGAGCAGGGCAATACCGGCTTCGTAGGTTTGGATGATGTGATAGTCGTGCCGCGCTTTGCGGTTTTGGGCGACGATCTTCATGCCTTCCTTAGCCTCCATGACCAGCTAAAGTAGCAATAATTCAGAGGAAAGGCAAGACGGCGGACGGCCTGACTTGACAAAGCGGGGGGAATTCCGTATCATTTCGGTTCCTTGCAGGAGTGGTGGAATTGGCAGACTCGCTAGTTTCAGGTACTAGTGTCCTTCGGGACGTGCGGGTTCAAGTCCCGCCTCCTGCACCACCCACTTGAAAAGTGGGCGACAATGCGCTGACGCGGCGGCTTGAAAGAGTCGCCGCGTTTCTTTTGGTGTGGTTTTTGGCGAGGCGAGGAGGGGTTGTAAGGGGTTGTTTCTGTGAAAAACGCTAACAATTGACCAAACAGGAGTATTTGATAAACAGGGGGTTAACTTTTGGGGGTGCACCAATATTCACAAAGTCCTATCTCATTGATTTTTGTCATGTCCTAATATACAAAAATTTGAACGGATGGTCAAGAGAAATTTTCTGAATATTGAACTTAGGAAGTTGTTGCTGGGGTTGGAGTTAGGGAGAAAGTGGGGGTTGGGGAGGCGGGGGTGGGTCACTTCGACAATCTTCATAGTACTGCTTGACATTGTTAACCCCCCCCGTAAATTAAGGAGTTACGTAACTTCAAAAGAATAGGGGAATGAAATGAAACTCGTGATTGCTTTGCTGCTATTTGCTGGAATTGTTTGTGGCAATTGCCCAGGCGGCTACGCTTTGCAGTTCGATGGAGTCAACGATTACGTTAGAATTGCAGACGCATTCTTTGATGGTCAGGAGACAAATTCTTTTACTGTTGAATGCTGGTTCCAAACGGCAAATGATAACCAACAGTATGGTTCATTCATTTGGAACAAGACAGCATTTTGGCAAGAGGCATACTTGTCATATTGCTGTGACAGAAGCTTTTCGTTCCTTTATGCTTATCAATTTGCCTACAACAACGCTTATGTCGAGCATTTTCCGCTGCAAACCGGTCAATGGCGCCATCTTGCTGCCAGCATGGAAAACAGCACTTTAAGACTGTTTCTCGATGGACAAATGATCGCGTCTTCAGCAACGAACGGTCTGATGAGTTGGGCAACGGATGTGGGCACAAATCGAATTGGAGGTGGAATTGTAAGCGGCAACTCTTATTACTTTGAGGGAGCCGTCGATGAAATGCGTTTCTCGTCTGTGGCAAGATATGTAGCAGATTTTTCCGTCCCGACCGAGCCTTTCGCTAATGATCAATTTACTGAGGCTCTTTATCATTTTGATGAAGGAACCGGGAACACGTTAACTGATGCATCGGGGAATAACCATCATGGCACTCTCATTGACGACCCGCAATGGATTTGTTCAGATGCGCAGCTTCCTATACACCTTCTTTCCTTCACCGCGACACCGAGTGACAATCGTGTTACATTGAATTGGAGCACGGGTTCTGAAAGCAATGTAAGTCACTTTGAAATTGATCGTGACGGTGCTTCGCTGGCGCGAGTTGAAGCTACGAACCAAGCAAGCGGACACGCTTACACTTGGCTGGATGATGATGTGACTAATGGGCGGAGCTATAACTATAAGCTCACGTCGGTTGACCTTGACGGTTCGCGTGTTGTGCATGGAACCGTTGAAGCCACGCCACATGAAGCCGCGTTGCCGATGGAGTTGACACTATTACAGAATTATCCGAATCCATTCAACGCTTCGACGACGATTGAGTATTCGTTGCCCGAGGCCACAAATGTTTCGCTCAAACTGTTTAATCTTGCCGGTCAGGAAGTTGCTGTGCTTGCGAACGGTGTCCACGCGGCTGGTCGGCATGTTGTCAGTTTGAATGCGAGTGACTTGGCGTCGGGAATTTATTTCTACCGTCTTGAGTCGCCGATGCGGTCGGTTCAACAGAAGATGGTTTTGTTGAAATAGGGGGAGATCAGAGTCGAGCCTGGAAGCTCGACTTAGTGTGGGGGGCGCCTCGGATTCCGGCGGGGAACCGCTACGTGCTTGTCAAGCACTTCGCTAAATCCCCGCTCGGCGTAGTGGTGAGCAGAGAGATCCTTCAGGCCGCAGCGTCCTTCAGGATGGCGACAGGGTGAAAATAAAAAGAAGGTCGTGCTTGGGAGCACGACCTTCTTGTGTTGGGGGATTTTGCCCAGCAAGCTGGGCGCTACAGAAGGCAGGTGACGGGAGCGCCAAGCTGGAAAGTGAGGAACCGTACGGTAAGGTGGCGGCTTTCCTCTCTTATCTAATTTGGCTATATTGACTTGTGCGCCCACCGCGACTCGAACGCGGAACCCTCAGCTTAGAAGGCTGATGCTCTATCCAGTTGAGCTATGGGCGCGGGGCAGGCGTCTGGCCGACCATTGAACCAGAAAAGCAGGACGTAAATCCTGCTTTTACAATGAGCCGCTGAACGGACTTGAACCGTTGACCTGCTGATTACGAATCAGCTGCTCTACCAACTGAGCTACAGCGGCGGGCCTGTTTCGAGGAATCACAACTATACCAAATTCAAAGGTTTTTGTCAAGCGGCAGTGCTGACCCTCCCGCCCGAGTTTTTCGCCCGCCCGACCCTGGAAGTAGCCCCGGAGCTGGTTGGCTGCCTCATGCGCTACCGCTCCTGCCTCGTTCGAATCGTGGAGGTTGAGGCCTATGCGAATGACGAGGCATCGCACGGATTCCGCCGATCCGCCCGCTCGGCCATCATGCACGATAGCTTTGGGCATGTCTATGTCTATCGGAGTTACGGTGTGCACTATTGTATGAATTTCACGACGGACAGACAAAACTCAGGTGCGGTGTTGATTCGCTCGGCCGAAGCACTTGAAGGTCTCGGCCGGATGCGGAGGCGCCGAGGACAGGTTGCTGACACTGCGCTCTGCCGTGGGCCGGGAAACCTGACCTGTGCGCTGGGGGTCACCCTGGAACTGAACGAATCGATGATCGGTGACAAGATTGAGGTCTATCGCGGTGAAGCAACTCAGATAGCTTGCACGACTCGCATTGGGATATCAAAGGCCAAAGAGTTGCCGTGGAGATTTTTTGATCCGAGTAGTTTGTGCGTTAGCGGATCGAAAGCTTTGAACGCATCGGCACACCGGATTCCGGCAGGGAACCGCTTCGCTTAATCCCCGCTCGGCGACTGTAGGATTACTCTTTGACTGGCAGATCGAACAAGTCCGAATAGTCAAGCTTCAGGGGAATGTTTTCAGGTGGTACTGGCGGAATATCCGGCGGGGCAAGGGCCTCCAGCTTGGACAGAGGGATGTAGTAGCTTTTTAAACCTTCGGTGCAGTTGCGGCACATCTCTTCGATGCGGCCTTGACGAATCAACTTCGTGCGGAACGAGTTATACTTTTCTCCGTGCCAGATGGTTTTGAAATCCTGTGACAAGGCATTTCCCATGAGGAATTGCTCGTCTTTATCAAAGCAACAGGGCACGACGTTGCCGTTCCAGTCAATCATCGTCGAGAACCAAAGTCGCTTGCAGGATTGATAGCGCCGCTTGGTTTCCCAGCGCTGACCTTGTCGCTCGTAGCGGCGCAGCTCTTCCATGTCCGGCAGATACTGTGCGGCCTGATAATCCGTGTACACTTGCGCGGTTTTGATTTCAACGGTGTCCGCACCCCATTCTTTGGCTTTGGCGCGCAGATAGGGTATCTCGTGCTGGTTGTGCTTCATGGGAAGCCACTGCATAATCAACTTGGGAGACTTGCTTCCGCGCGCATCGCGCAGTTTCCGAAACTCTTTCATATTCTCGACGACGACTTCAAGCTCGCCGCCGATGCGATAGATTTTGTAGCTTTCCGGAGTCAACCCGTCAATCGAGAACACTAGCTCGGAAAGACCCGCGTCCAGCAGTCGCGTCATGAGGTTCCGGCGGTGCAGCAGCGTACCATTTGTCGAAACCATCGTGTAAATACCGCGCTTGGTCGCTTCGGCGATCATCTCGGGCAACTGATCGTTAATGGTGGGCTCGCCTTGATTCCACAATGCGATGACTTTTACATATCTGCCGACGTTATCGAGAATGAGCTTGAAATTCTCAAGTGTCATCACGCCGAGATCACGTTTCAGTTCACGGGCGCCGATTGGACACAATGGACAACGCAGATTGCAGCGGCTAATGGGCTCAATCATGATGCTGATGGGATAGCCCCACACGAGAGGTCGTTTGACGACGTGCGACAACGCATGGCCGCTCGAGAGGGCGGCCAGATTAGCCAGTAAGTCGGGTTTGAGGGACAGGCCGCGGGGCTTCAAGCGATTTGCTCCAAGGATGAGTATCAACGTATCGAATCTACGTGCTTTTACACAAAAATGCAATGAGACAGGGCACCAAGTTGAATCCTATTCGGTTTGGTTGGCTGTAATTCAAACATGTATCGTTGGATAATTATCGTATTTGTTGGGCTGGTTGCCGCTTGGACATATCTTGCGGACAAGGATAGATTTCCGCAGGACGGAGAGCCCGGTCCATTTCCGTCGGACTGGTTCATGCTTCAGCGGACCTGGCCGGAAACGCATTTGAATGCTGACAGGGTTCGGCAGGGCGCAGAACATGCGGCACGAATGCGCCGAAGCACTCTTGATGAAGATCCGTTTTGGGTTCAGCGCGGGCCGACGAATATCGGTGGACGAGTCACTGATATTGCAGGGCATCCGACAAATGACAGTATCTACTATGTGGCAAGCGCATCGGGCGGAGTATTTAAAACGGTAGATGGTGGGCGAAACTACACAGCCATCACGGATGACCTTCCAACGCAATCCATCGGCGCGCTGGCGATAAATCCGACGACTCCGGAGATTGTCTATTGCGGCACGGGTGAAGCGAATTCGGCGGGTTTCAGTTATTTCGGGTTTGGCGTGTACAAAAGTGTCAATGGCGGCCAGACGTGGCAGCCCAAGGGGCTGGAAGAGAGCAGGTACATATCCCGCATAGCGATACATCCGCAGAATCCGGAGCAGATATGGGTGGCGGCGATGGGAGAACTATTTGCGCCGGGCGGTCAGCGAGGCATATTCTACAGTGAGAACGGCGGGGATACATGGCAGCAGAAACTTTTTGTCAACGATTCGGCGGGCGCGAGCGATGTTGTTTTGCATCCGACAAATCCTGACATTGTCTATGCTGCGATGTGGCAGAGAGTGCGCACACCAGAAGTACGGCGCGTTGGAGGGCGGTGGTCAGGGATTTACAAAACCATTGATCGGGGCGAGAATTGGACGCGGCTGTCAAGCGGTCTTCCTCCGATCGGGGAGAATGTCGGTAGGATTGGTTTGGCAATATCGCACTCGAATCCCGACGTTTTATATGCGTGTTACGCGGATGACCCCGGTTATTTTCTTGGAGTATTCCGGTCTTCCGATGCCGGTGAATCATGGACACGAACAAATGATTCAGGCCTTGACAACATGTACTCGAATTTCGGCTGGTACTTCGGGAATATTCGAGTTCGGCCGGACAATGAAGACATGGTGTTCGTGCTTGGCGTCACGCTTCACCGATCAGAGAACGGCGGAGCGAGCTGGAACGAGATAGGTGAAGACGTTCATGTTGACCATCATGCGCTTTGGTTTGATCCGCAGCAATCGTTCCGGTTCCTACTCGGCAATGATGGCGGGTTCTACCGAACCCTGAATAACGGAAACAGCTTTCAGGACTTGAATAACTTTCCTGCGGTTCAGTATTATGCCGGCACGTATGACGCATCGCAACCGCATAGACTCTATGGCGGAACTCAGGATAACGGAACTCTTCGAAGCATGACCGGCGCGATTGACGAGTACGAACGAATATACGGCGGCGACGGGTTCTACACGCTTGTTGATCCGAACAATAACAACTATGTGTATGCCGAATATCAATACGGCGGCTTGGGGCGGAGCACGGATGGCGGCGAGGACTTTTCATGGGCGCTGAACGGAATTGATGATTCGGAGCGTCGGAATTGGTCAACACCCGTGGTATTTGATCCGGCAAATTCCAACACGCTGTACTACGGTGCACAACGGCTATACAAAAGTACAAACAGAGCACAAAGCTGGATGGCAATCAGCCCGGACTTGACCAGCGGGCCGGGACAAGGAAATCTCGTGTTTGGAACGATCACGACGATCGGAATTTCGCCGGCGAATTCGAATGTTATCTATGTCGGAACAGATGACGCCAATGTCTGGGTGACGACGGATGGGGGTGAGAATTGGACGTTGCGAAATACCGGTTTGCCTCGTCGATGGATAACTCGAGTGACTCCTCATCCAACGGATGCAA
Source organism: bacterium (assembly GCA_013360195.1). NCBI lineage: Bacteria > bacterium. The sequence goes on along the minus strand of JABWCQ010000007.1, from coordinate 59,679 downwards.
ATGAAGCGTTGGTAACCATTTCGGGTTACCGAAATAATGAACAACAGGCTCACTTGTATCGCACGACGAACCAGGGAGAAACCTGGGTTGAAGCCGGTGCGAGCCTGCCGGACGTTCCGCTTAATGACGTCCTTTATGATCCGCAGGCAATCAACGTGCTATATGCCGCTTCCGACTTCGGAATATTCTGGAGTCAGAATTACGGAGATAGCTGGGCTGCATTGGGGCGCGGACTTCCTCCAGTGCCGACTCTGGACATGATTCTGGACAATTCGAATCGCAAGTTGATTGCGGCGACATATGGCCGATCATTTGTGACGCTTCCGCTTGATTCGCTTGGCATAAACCGCAGACCAATTATCACTTCGCGAGTTCCCGAAGGCGATCCCGTTGTCGTGACTCAGCATGTTCCGGTTACATTTCGCATTGCAGCAGAAGATCCGGACGGTGACTCGTTACGGTATATGTGGCGCTATCACGGCGAGATTCTGTCAATTTTGGACAGTTGTATACTGGCTTTCGGGACTTTGGGACCCGATTGCGTGTCAGTTGACGTCAGCGACGGGTTTCTGCACACTCAGGCCCACTTTGAGATTGACGTTGTGCTGAGTTCACTTGAACGATCTCTGCTTCCCGACAAGATTTCAGTGAAAGCGTATCCCAACCCGTTCAATAGCGCGACTCGGATTTCGTTCATATTGCATCGTACTGACCACGTAAAACTTGACATATACACTATAGACGGCCGTCAGGCAGAAGTACTCATTGACGGAATCATGCAGGCAGGCGAGCATGAAATTTCCTGGTCGCCTCGCGAGTTAAGTTCGGGAATATACTTTGCTCGATTGAAATCCAAATCCTCTACAGAATCAACAAAACTGCACTTCATCAAGTGACTCGACTCATCCTTTTCGCAGCGTTTTTTTCAGTACACGGCGTTTCAGCGACCGCGCAGGACACTCTGCGCATTATGACGTACAACATTTTGAATTTTTCCGGATCGAGCTCCGATCGGCTTGACGAGTTGCGGATGATTGTCAGCAGCGTCAGGCCGGACATTCTGGTCAATCAGGAGGTCATTGATCAAGCGGCAGTGAACAATATCCTGAACCAGGTGCTTCATCAACTGGACACAGACTGGCAGGCGGCAAATTTCGTGAACGGCCCGGATACTGACAACGCATGCTTTTACATGTCATCCCGGGTTTCACTCGTGAGTCAACGTCAGATTTCGACATCGTTAAGGGACTTCAGCGAGTACGTTTTTTCGAGTCAAGCAATGCCTGACGAGGATTTTCTGATTTATTCCGGTCATTTGAAGGCGAGCTCTGGTCCGGACAATGAGGAGCGCAGGCGGGCCGAGGCAGAAGTCCTTCGAAACGAACTCAATGAATTGCCGGCTGGGTCGCACTTCATGTTTGTCGGAGACTTCAATTTGTACAGCTCTTTCGAACCTGCCTACCAATTACTTCTGGCACTGGGAGATAATCCCAACGGGCGGCTTCTGGATCCAATCAATCGCCCCGGCGCCTGGAGCAACAGCGTCTCGTTTGCGGACATCCACACTCAGTCACCCCGTACTCAATCATTTGGTGGCGGATCAACAGGCGGAATGGACGACCGGTTTGATTTCATTCTGGCTTCCGCGGCATGGATGGACACCAGCGGCTCATATGTGATTCCTTCAAGTTATCATGCATATGGAAACGATGGGCTTCATTTCAATGATGCCATCAATGACGGTGCAAATCAAGCCGTACCTGACAGCGTAGCGGACGCACTTCACAATTGCGCGGATCATTTGCCGGTTGTGGCGGATGTCGTCCTGCGGCCAACCGTAACGCCGGTTTCGCCACATCTGCCTGTAGCTAATTCGCACATGATGATCAACTGTTATCCAAATCCATTCAACTCCCGGATTAGCATTGAGATTAGCCCGTCGACACAGTTTGGGGAGCTAAAGTTCTTTGATGTCCTTGGAAGACTTGTAAGCGGGGAAGAAGTTGCGCCGACCGCGGGCATGCAGATTCGCAATTATGATTTTGCGAGTCTGTCGTCAGGAGTTTACTTCGCAGTTTTGCTTCGGGGATCTGAATCGGCAACTGCAAAAATCGTATTACAGAAATAGGAATTCGTGAGCTTTCCAGTTGTAGCAATTGTCGGCAGGCCGAATGTCGGAAAGTCGACCATCTTTAACAGAATGACTAAATCCGGCCGCGCCATTACCGCGCCGGAGCCCGGCGTGACGCGCGATCGTCACGTTGGATCGGTGGAGTTTGAAGGGCGGGAGTTTCTTGTCATGGACACCGGAGGTTGGGTGCCGCGTTCAGAGGAGCTTTTCGACAGCGCGATTCGAGAGCAGGTGTCATATGCGCTTGAGGAATGCGACGTTGTGCTCTATGTTGGCGATGCACAAACAGGGGTGACGGATTCCGACCTCGAAATTGCGCAGATGCTGAAAAAATCATCACGCCCGGTTCTGGTCGCTGTGAACAAGACGGACAACTTCAATATAGAAGCTGAAGTACCGCAATTTTACAAGCTCGGACTTGGCGAGCCGAACCCGATAAGCGCGGTTCAGGGCTATGGATTTGGTGAACTACTCGAAAAGATTTGTGACTCACTTCCCGAGCGTGGTGATAAGAGTATTGAACGGCCACGTCCTTTGATTGCGGTAATAGGCAGACCGAATGTCGGAAAATCTTCGCTTGTGAATGCACTTCTGGGCGAGCAGCGGCACATGGTGACTGACATAGCCGGAACCACTCGTGATTCCATTGACAGCGTTGTGAGATACTACAAGCAACCGATGACGCTGATTGACACGGCAGGTCTCCGCCGCAAGTCAAAAGTGAAAGAGGCACTCGAATTCTACACGACGGTGCGAACACAGAAAGCTCTTAAGGAGTGCGATGTCGCGATTGTCATGATTGAGGCGCAGGAAGGTCTTCTATCACAGGACGTGAAGATTTTGCAGGAAGCCGTAACCTATGGCAAAGCGGTGATTCTCTGTTTGAACAAGTGGGATCTTGTGGAGAAGGATGAACGGACGGCAGGTCTGATCGAGCAGGAAGTGAACGAGCGTCTTTCAAGCATTAGTTTTATCGAGAAGCTGTTCATTTCAGCAAAGGACATGCAAAGAGTGCATAAGGTGCTCGAGGTCGCACTGCGTGTTTACGAGGAGCGGCAGAAGCGCATCTCCACGGGTGAATTGAACAGATTCTTGGAACAACTGATGGAGCGTCAGCCGCCTCCTGCGGTCAAAGGCCGTGATTTAAGGTTAACGTACATGACGCAGGCGGAAGCGGAACCTCCGACGTTCATTCTCTTTTCTCGTTGGGCAAAATTGATTCCGGAGAATTACCAGCTGTTTCTTGAACGGCGAATACGGGAACAGTACGGCTTTCAAGGAGTGCCGATTCGTTTGTTTTTTAGGGGCAAGAAGCAATGAGAGTCCAGTCCGCCGAGGTTGTAATTCCCGGTGTTGAAGGGTCATTCTCCTATATCGTGCCGCGTGAGTTGTCAGCAGCAATTCGACGCGGCACAGTTGTCTTGGTTCCCTTCCGATCCAGAAGAGCGACGGGGTTCGTAATACAGACACACGAACAAGGTGTTCCTGAGGCGACGCGCACTATTGATCAGGTTTTGGGTGACTCGATTCAGCTTGGCAATGACCTATTGGATTTCACGCGCTGGATGTCGGACTACTATCTTTGCACATGGGGAGAAGCATTGCGAGCGGCGCTGCCCAGTGGATTGGATGCGGAAGATCAATTCAAATTCGCCCTCGCAGAGCATGACCAAAGTCAACTATCTTTAGGTTCAGAGGCCTATTCCGAAGAGATCGCAGAGCTATTGGAGGCGCTAGAAGAAGGCCCAATGTCGGCTCGACAGATACAGACACGTTTTGGCCTGAATCCCGACGGCACGGAAATCAAGCGTCTGAAACAAAGCGGAAGGATAGTCTACAAACCCGTTCTCCGAGGTCCCCGTACGGGTGAACTGGTTGAGCAGATAGTGGAATTGACATCGGAGGCACTGTCCGGTATTGAAAACGATACGATTTGGACCTTCATCACAACGCGAAGTGGACAAAGACTGATTCGCGAGCTGCGGGATTGTCCCGGGAACGGAATGCCGAAGAGGCACTTGATGAGGGGAGCAAGCAAGCAGAGACGAGCTGCGCTTGAGGAATTGCTTGCCAAAGAGTATGTTAGAATTCGAAAAGAAGTCATCTCACGATGGAAGCCGGATGAACTGCCCGTGCTGTCGGTTGAGCCGGATTCGCCGTTGACACCGCATCAAACCCTGGCAACTGCGGCAATTTCGGCCGCGCTCGAAGAGAACAAATATAGCGCATTCTTGCTCTATGGTGTAACGGGCTCAGGCAAGACGCGAGTTTATATTGAAGCCATTCAGCACGTACTTCGACTCGGAAGAACTGCCCTTGTTCTGGTTCCGGAAATTTCCTTGACTCCTGTGTTGTGGGGGCGATTCAGGGCTGTGTTTGGAGATGAAGTCGCGATTCAGCATAGCGGGCAGCCGATGTCCGTGCGCTATGACCTTTGGCGAGGAATAGCCAATGGAACATATCGTGTCGTGTTAGGCGCGCGGTCAGCGGTTTTTGCGCCGCTCTCTAATCTGGGTTTAATTGTCGTAGATGAGGAGCACGATTCCTCATACAAGCAATCCGAAGGCAGTCCGAGATACTCGGCACGGGACGCAGGGCTTTATCGTGCCTTGCAGTCAAATGGGGTTGCGTTGCTTGGCAGTGCTACACCATCTTTCGAGTCATTACACGCGGTGAAGCAGCGCCGTATGTCTCTTCTGTCCCTTCCTGAAAGAATCTTTGGATCATCCATGCCGAGTGTTGAAATGGTCACTCCAGAAAACGCTGGGGAAGATCGGGAGAGTGAACACGGCACTCATGAACCGGTCCCTGACGTACCGCACATCCTGTCGCGACAGTCGTTGCAAGCGATCGAGAACACGCTCGCGCGAGGCAAGCAGGTCATTGTCTTGCAGAACAGACGCGGATTCGCGCCGTTCTTGATTTGCCGCGCGTGCGGCAAGCTGTTCGAGTGTCCCAACTGCTCAGTTTCACTAACCTATCATCGTCCGGGCAAGATTCTCAAGTGTCATTACTGTCACCACCGCGACGACGCACCGGATTTGTGTCCGGTGTGCGGGTCTGACGATTTGAACATGTGCGGGAGCGGGACACAGAGGATTGCGGAGGAATTGACTACTTGCTTCCCGACTGCACGCGTGGCCCGGATGGACTCGGATGCAATGGCAAGAATCGGATCGCATGGTGAACTGATGTCAGAGTTTGGCAAGGGGAACTACGACATATTGGTCGGGACCCAGATGGTGGCAAAAGGTCTGGACTTTCCTAATGTCGAGTTATCAGTCGTAGCGGATGCCGATTCTGAACTGTTTTATCCGGACTTTCGAGCCAGTGAGCGTGGGGCAAGTTTGCTTTTGCAGATGAGCGGCCGTTCCGGTCGCGCTTCGAAGGATGGGCGAGTGTTGCTTCAGACTCGCGCACAGAGTCATCCTGCGATTCGTGCGGCAACAGAAGGAGATTGGCTGAAATTCGCTGAAGAGGAACTATTGCATCGTGAAAAAAGCGGATTCCCGCCCTATTACAGAGTTGTCTTGTTGCGTGCAAAAAACTCAGACGAATCTGCTGTGGCGAGAGCTATGTTAAAGGCCAAGCGCGAACTCGAGAACGAACCGGGTATCGGATTACTCGGACCGTCACCTTGCGCGGTTGCAAAGATAAAGGGCAGGATTCGGTACCAGTTGTTGGTTCGGTCTTCGCGCACAACTGACCCGACAGGCGCCCAGCTCCGGCACAAGGTGAAGAATCTATTCCTGAACTGGGGAAACTCGGAGGAGCTTAAGCGCGTGCAATGGGAGATTGATGTTGATCCTGCAAGCACTGTTTAGTCTCATACTTTTGCTGCATCCAGAGGCGTTGCTTGCCTCGCGCGAGTCGGACTATATGACCCGGGACTATGGCCGGTTCGCCATAACCTATTGTCCGGAAGACTCAGCCCTGGCCACACCGCTTGCAAACGTGCTCGAAAAGAGGTTGCCGGTCATAGCCGCGAGACTGAGGCTTCCGATGCCGGATTCTGCGCGCTTCGTCATTACGCCGACAGCCGAAGAGTGGGGTAGAGTGACTGCCGGAAGCCCTCTTTGGGCAAACGGAGTGGCCTATCCAAGACACGGCGTTGCAGTTCTTAAATCACCTCGTTTTAACGCGAATGGTGGACCGATTGCCGAGACGGCGTTGCACGAGCTTGTTCACCTTTTACTCGACTCCGGCGCGCCCAATTCAGAATTGCCGAGATGGCTTGATGAGGGGCTGTCGCAGCTCTTTGCGGGGCAGCAGGAGTATTTGGACGTGCATGTTCTCGGACGAGCCGCAGCTTCGGGTCGCCTCATGACCTTCTGGGACATTCAAGGTCTGATGGGTATGAATGCCATAGATGCTCGTCAAGGCTACGCTCAGTCTTTGGCGGCAACGCAAGAACTTTGGCGTCGTTTTGGCGATTCCGGTTTGGCGAATCTTGTGCATGAACTGCGACGGGGGACAGAGATTGAAGCCGCATTCCCGAAACTTTATGGCTTGTCGTACGGGGAATTTGAGCAAGAGTACCGGGCAGGACTTCGAAGTCAGTACGGCGGTTCACTTTGGACTGACGGAGAGTTGTGGATTTCGGTTTTGTTTGTTATTCTTGTACTTTCAGCAGGCACATTTGCATACTTTCGGCGCAAGAAGACGATTGCAAAGTGGCATGCGGAGACTCATCCAGACATAAGTTTGGGAACCCGTGACGTCCCATATACAATAAACTACACCCTGATTCGTTCGCGGCAGGAAGACAGAGCGGAATCCGAGGATGGGCAAGATAAACCTCCATTTGACCGACCTTTACCAGGAAACTGAAGACCGGAGTAACACGTGCGCTTGATTAGCATCGCGATACCACTTCTCCTTAGCAACTTGCTTGCGTTTGGCGCGGCAGGAACCACCGGCTATGAGCTGTTTCGGACTGACGGATTTGCCAGGTCGGCTGGACTGGCAGGCAGTTCTGTAGCCCAGCACGGTGACTTATCCGCCCTCCAAAGTAACGTGGCCGGTCTGGCAACTATCGCCCGGTCGGACATTTCCGCGAGTTTCACGAAGCATGTCTTGGATATCAACCAGGGGACGCTGGCATATTCAAGAAGACTCAGCAATGGATACGTCCTTGCTGGGGCAGTGGACTACTTAAGTTACGGAACGTTCGACAGAGCTGACGAAAACGGCTTCAAAAACGGTGAATTCACTGCTTCAGATTTTCAGTTCCGGGGTGCCATGGCACAGTCACTTAAGCCGGACTTGCGCATTGGAGCTGTGTTAAAGTATCAGTACCGTGATATTGACGGAATTGGAGCTTCAGCGATTGCTGTTGATGCGGGTCTGCAATATGACACAGGATTCAATGATTGGACAGTTGCGGCGGCAATCAAATCCATTGGAACCGCCACGAGCGCATTCTTGTCAGAAAAAGATGACCTCCCAACTTCATACGAGCTTGGGTTTGCCGTGCCACTCGAGCATTTGCCCATAAAGTTCAGTGTGGTGGGGGCTTACGTAAAGGAGGAAGGTGTGGAAGGTCGGGGAGGGCTGGAAATCAGTTTTGCACAGCAGTTGGTGGGTCGATTAGGCTATTCCACGATTGGAGTAGATCAGCGATCGGGACTATCTTCAGACGCCTTCGCCGGCTTTTCCGGTGGAATTGGTTTCCGCATCAAGCAGCTTACTTTCGACTACGCTCTGACCTCACACGGCGAAATAGGATACTTGAATAGGTTCACGGTCGGGACCTCAATTTAGGAAGAATAAACCTCTTGGCTGACAAGGTGTCAAACAGATAGGCGTGAGGGAATCGGACGAACGCGATGACCGCGAGCTTGTGCTTGCTGCCCAAGCCGGCAAAGACGAAGCTTTCAATACGCTGGTTCTCAGACATCGTAAGGCTTTGTTCCACATAGCGGTTGGGCTTCTTGGAAATGCTGACGATGCCGATGACATTTGCCAAGATGCCTTCATCAGGGCATACGAGAATCTCGGGGGATTCAGATCCAACTCATCGTTTTACACATGGTTGTATCGAATTTGCGTCAATCTTTGCCTGAACAAGCTTCGCAGCCGGAAGATTAGATCATTCTTGAGAATAGATAGCGAAGACCTGACCCTTCCCGCTGCCGAATCGGCGGACTTGCCAGCAGAGGAAGCAGAGTTCATGCACAAGGCGAGGATGGCTATCGCGAGGCTGCCGGACAAACAGAGAGCGGTATTTATATTACGGTATTTTAAGGAATTACCGCACGCCGAGATCGCCGAGATAATGGACAGGGATGTAGGGACAGTTAAGGCAAATTATCATCAGGCCATTAGGAAACTTAAAGCTGAACTTGGTGATTACATTAGAGGTGAGGATAGTTAAATATCCGATTATCGGCAAAATAGATAGAATTTGAACGAAGATGAAGTCAACTCACAAAACCGGCAGCGAACTTATTTTGAATGAGGAGCGACTCTTTGGTGCCATGCCAACGAGTGACGCGGCTTTTATTGTCAGTTTGCGCAATCGGCTTCATTCGCGCGATAGAATCATTTGGATAGGTACAAGACAGGCGATTCTGGCATTGTGTGGAGCTTCGTTGCTCGTCTTTCTGATTGCCATGTCGGTTCCAACGGCAGTCGTGAATGTTCAACTGGTTGACATTTCGGCGCCAATTGAAGAGAGTGTTAATGAGCTTGTAGTGTTCGAAGCCGATCCCGCCGAGTTTGCCGAGTTTCTTGGAATCCCGGAGGTCTCCGACACAAGTTCCGTGGATTCGGATATTAATACCGGCACCGCGTCAGAACAGAGCGTGGAGCCGGTGTTTGATGTGTCTTCCGACGAACTGCTCAAGCTTGATGACTCTGAACTCGAGTTAGTGCTTTCCGAGTTAGACGAAACTGTGTTTTTCTAAGATAAATGAGACTTGTTTCATACATATTGCTGCTCCTGCTTTCGGTCGGACTTCTTCGAGCGCAAGATAGAAGAATGTCCCCGGAACAGCGGAGAGAGAGAGTTGAAACAGTCATCATTGGCAAATTTGCCGATGAGCTGGAGTTGACCCCTCTCGAGGCGGAGAAGTTCTATCCGCGATTGAGACAATTCAGAACTGAGACAGAGCCTTTGCAGCGTGAGTTTGCTGCGACTCAGCAGCGGATCGATGAACTTTCGAGGTCTGGTGAAAGCGAAGGGCGGAAGTCGCAGGGCGGCATTGCGGTGACAAGGTTGTCTGAAGGCGGTATGAGTAAGGACGAACTGAAGGCGTTAATCGCCAAATCAAACGCCCTGCAGACCGAGATTCTGACGAAACGTGAACTGCTGCTGACCGATCTTGCCGATTTCCTTTCGCCGCAGCAAGTCTCTCGCTGTTCAATTCTGTTGGATGAGCTTCCACGGCGAATCCGTCAGTTCATGGAAGACCGTGGCGGTCCCCCTCATCAGGGTGACCGAGAGCGTGGCATTGAACATCAGAAGCGTCGAAGAACCAGATAGTTGAGAAAGCTCTTCGGAGCTTTTTTTGTTGATTCACAGCTTTCTAATCAGGCGATTTCAGTATGACATATGTGCCTTCTGTCACCGTTGCCATTGTGAACTACAATACTCGTGAGGCATTGCGAAACTGCCTTTCAAGTTTGAGAAGAGTTCTCAATGAAGTCAATATGACAATTATCGTCGTTGATAATGCGTCCTCCGACGGGTCGTTGGCAATGTTAGAAAGTGAGTTTCACGATTTAACAGTTTTGGCCAATCGCGAGAATGTTGGATTTGCGCGCGCGATTAATCAGGCGTTTGTGTCCTGTACTTCGGACTTTTTCCTGATGCTGAATCCAGACACCTGGGTAGCCAAAAACGCTGTCGTTCGCTTAGTTGAAATGGCAGAACGTGACCCGAAGATTGGTGTCGTCGGGGCACAATTGACGAGTTTTCGGGGAGACACGCTGCAATCCGTCCTGGCGAGACCAAACCTCGCAAAGGAGTTTCTAAATCTGTTTCCAGAGCTTAAGGCTGTTCTGTTGCCGCCATTTATCAAGCAAATTCTTCTGCGCAGTAGAGAGCGGAGGCGGGGCGAAATCATCGAGGTGCCGGCCGTTTCAGGTGGGGCAATGCTCGTCAGGTCCGTGGCTTACAAGGACGCGGGCGGGTTGGATGAGCGCTTTTTTGTGTACCACGAAGAGGTTGATTTTTGCTTGCGTGTCCAAAAGCTGGGCTGGAAGGTGGTCATTGCTCCGGATGCACAGGTGCTCCATCTTGAAGCCTTGTCCACAGGATTCAAAGTGAATCGATTGCCGTCTGAACCGGTGTTAGGTTGGCGCCTTACCGGGCTTGCCATACTTTTTGAGAAGCATGGCAGCCGCAGACAGTCTGCCCGGTTTGTCAGGATGGCCCAGATACTTCTGAAGGTACGTGCGCTGCTTTGCAGTTTGAGGGCGTGGTGGGGAGGTGAAATGCGAGAAAATTGGAAACGACGCTCTCAGGAGCTTGAATTAGCCGCAGTTAGACTCTCCAAACTCACAAAACATTCCGAGTCTGGTCTGATTAGTTGACCGCAAGTACAGAAAAAACTTCAGTTCCCTTGACAATTTTGGCGGGATAATGTATTTTCTAACAGGCTCCTTAATGGGAGCCTATATTATTATAGAACTTAACCTTACTTTCGATTGGATTGGAGGCCTCAGTGGCACAGGTAAGCACGGAGAAGATTCGCAACATTGGTTTGTTTGGTCACGGCCATTGTGGCAAGACAATGCTGGCGGAGGCAATGTTATTGAACATGGGCGTGATCCACAGAATGGGCAGCGTAGAGGCCGGAACGACAGTCTCAGACTATACAAAAGACGAGATCGAGCGTCAGATGTCCATGCAGGTAAGCCTTATGCAAGGCGAGTACGATGGACATTTCTTTAATATAGTGGATGCACCGGGGTTTGCCGATTTCCAGGGTGACATGGTTTCCGCACTAAGAGCAGTTGATATTGCTCTTCTGCCGGTGGACGGCACCCAAGGACATGATATAGGACACACGATTGCTTTCGAGGCTGGCGAAAGATTCGGGTTGCCACGGATGTTTTTTATCACAAAGCTTGACAAGGAACACACCAAGTGGGACGAGGTAGTCGAAAACCTGACAGAGGATTTCGGAAAAAAAGTTCAGCCAATTCATTTCCCGGTCAACCCGGGCCCCGATTTTGACACTATCGCCAGCGGCTTGACGCTAAAGGCGTTTCAATATGCAAAGGATTTCACCGGCAAGTGGAAGGAAGTGCCTCTTGAGGGTGAGAACTTGAAGAAGGCGCTGGAGCTGCGCGCAAAACTGATGGAAGTCGCCGCCGAATCTGACGATGATCTGATAGAGATTTACTTTGAAAAAGGAGAGCTGACAGAGGAACAGCTTGTACAGGGGTTGCGCAAGGGTTTTGCGGCAGGCAAGCTGATTCCCGTCCTGGCAGGTTCGGGGACTCAGAACATAGGAGTGAGTAGATTGCTTGACTTCCTTATCGTTGAGGGACCCGATCCCCACGAACGGACATCGATTACGGCAGAAACCGGCGACGGCAAGATCGTGGAGATCCATGAGGATGAGAAAGAACCGACTTGCGCACTTGTTTACAAGACCGTCACTGAGCCTCACGTTGGTGACCTTTGCTATGTCAGAGTGTTTGCCGGCAAAATTGAGCAGGGCGGAGAACTTCTCAACACGCATACTGGACAGATTGAGAAAATCGGCCAGTTGTTTCATGTGGACGGAAAGGCGCGCGAAGCAACGACGAAGCTTGTCGCGGGTGACCTCGGTGCGATGGTTAAGCTTAAGGCAACTCACACGGGCGACACGCTATCCGACAAATCCAAGGCATACAAACTCCCCCGCATTGAGTTCCCGCCTCCTGTTCTCGAAATGGCAGTGGTTCCCAAGACCAAGGGTGAAGAGGACAAGGTCGCCTCGGGGCTGCACCAACTGCATATTGAGGATCCGTCTTTTCAAGTTGAGCAGATTCCTGAGCTTGGCCAGTTGATTCTCCGGGGTCACGGGGACCTTCAGCTTTCGAGTATTCTATCTCGCCTGAAGGACCGTTTCCATGTGGATGCTGAACTTGTCGAACCGCGGGTTGCCTATCGTGAGACAATTCGCGGATCAGCAGAGGCGGAGGGGAAACACAAGAAACAGTCGGGCGGCCGAGGTCAGTATGGCGTCTGCAATTTGCGGTTGGAAGCGAAGCCTCGCGGCGAAGGTTATGAGTTTGTTGACGCGATTGTCGGAGGTGCAATACCGGGCAAATTCATTCCTGCCATTGACAAGGGCATTCAAGAGACGATGATTCGCGGAGTTATTGCCGGTTATCCGGTCGTGGATGTGAAGGTAACCGTCTTTGACGGCAAGTACCATGATGTGGACTCATCGGAACTCGCTTTCAAGATCGCGGGACGCAATGGATTCAAAGAGGCCTTCAGGAAGTGCAAACCGCTGCTGCTTGAGCCGATATATGACTTGATCGTTCGAGTTCCCGAGGAGTTCATGGGTGACGTGATGGGCGACTTGTCCGGCCGTCGAGGCAAGATTCAGGGCATGGAAGGCGAAGGACGTTACCAGGTTATCAAGGCGAAAGTTCCTCAAAAAGAGCTCTACAGATATTCGACGACACTTCGCTCCATGACACAGGGTCGCGGCATGCACAGCCAGGCATTCTCGCACTACGAGATTCTACCGCCCGAAATTCAGGAGAAGATCGTCGCAGAATATGTTGAAGAGCAGGAAGAGGATTAGCGAGCCGTGGAACGCCTGTGGGCTCCATGGCGGATGAGTTATATCTTGGAGACGGTCAAGCAAGAGCAGCCTGATGCCTGTGTGTTTTGCCGCATGATTGGAGAATCGGACGATTCCAGGAATCTGATTCTCAGGCGCGAAAAGCACGGTTTCGTGGTGATGAATCTGTATCCGTACAATAGCGGACACCTCATGGTGATTCCGAACCGGCATACCGGTGATTACGGATCGCTGACTGGTGACGAACATGTCGAGCTTGGGAGATTGTTGGAGATTTGCCGAAAAGCACTCGAGGAGTGTTTTACTCCCCATGGCTACAATATCGGCATGAATATTGGAAGGGCCGCTGGCGCCGGAATACTTGACCATCTGCACTATCATATCGTTCCGCGGTGGAACGGTGACTCGAACTTCATGTCCGCTGTTGGCGAAACAAAAGTGCTCTCGGAGAGTCTTTCCGAGAGCTATTCGCGTCTAAAGAGGTCAATGGATCGCTTCCCGTTATAAGACACTTCGGAGCGCGACAGCATGCGATGTGGTTACGGTGAAATTGACACTTTCGTCGGTGAGGTCTGGGACTTGGCAACTGAAGGAGTGGTATCCGCTATACATTGCGAGTTACATCCTGCAGGCCCGATTGCGACGGATTTGATTCGCCGGGCCGGACCTGAAGTAGAGCGCGAATTGCGATTGCTTGAACCCCCTGCCTTGGGACATTTTTGCGTGACCACCGCGGGAACCCTGCGATTCAAGACCATCATTCACCTTGCGGCGTCCACTCTATCGCGGCTTCCGACAGCAGAGTCGCTTCGGGAGTCACTTGGAAAAGGCCTTACATACGGATTTCATCAGAAGATGCGGTCCGTTTCCATTCCCGCTTTGTTTATCGAGCCTGGCGAAATTCCGACGACAATTGCTGCAAAAGCAATCGTCGAAACTTCGTTTATTCACCTGCAGCGTGCACGGCATCCGAACCGAATCGTACTCGTCGTCCCGACAGACTATGTTCACGGCGTTTTCAAATCGGAACTTGAACGAATGCTGCTTGGTGAAGATCCTACCAGAAATATCTAACCATAATTAATCTCGAACAGAAACTACAATGGCCTATCCTGTCCCAGGAACACGTGAGCCATTTCTTGCTACACGCCGCCAAGACGCTTGGTGGGTTGTGCCGCTGGCAATGGCAACAACATTTATCGTCTTTATAGCGTACGCAAGCTGGGCTGCCTTTCAGCCCGTTGAATACAGCAAGTTCGGCCCCTATATTTCGCCGTTTTTTTCACCTGACTTGACCAAATTCATACCGGGCTTCACATGGTCCCCCGCACTGCTGATTCTGTGGGTGCCTGCAGGCTTCAGATTGACTTGCTACTACGGCCGCAAGGCGTATTATCGTTCACTGACTATGTCCCCGACGGCCTGTGCAGTCGGAAAGGGTGATCGTGACTACAAAGGCGAGCGGGCGCTGCCGTGGATTCTGAACAATCTGCATCGGTACTTCCTCTACCTTGTAACAGTCCTGGTAGTGTTTCATTGGATTCATTTCTTTGATGCGTTCCGGTTTGAAGACGGGTGGGGAATGGGGCTAGGCAATGTCGTCATAGCCGCTGATACAATCTTTCTCAGTCTTTACGTGTTCAGTTGCCACTCACTTAGACACCTTGTGGGCGGCAAGATTGATTGCTATTCCTGCGCAGCGGCCGGAGTGACGAGACACAAGATTTGGAGCGGCGTTTCAAGTTTGAATAATCTGCACAATGTCTATTTCTGGTGCAGTCTGTTTACGGTCGGATTCGCCGACGTGTACGTGCGTATGTGTGCGATGGGAATCTGGTCGGATGTGAGGTTCTTCTAATGGCACAATATACTACCCACGAATTTGACGTTCTGGTCGTAGGCGCCGGTGGCGCCGGACTTCGCGCGGCGATTGAGTCAGCCGCACTCGGTGCCAAAACAGCGATTGTGATGAAGTCGCTCCTCGGGAAAGCCCATACCGTTATGGCAGAAGGAGGTGCGGCGGCCGCGATGAGGAATGCCGATGACCGTGATTCCTGGCAAGTTCACTTTCGTGATACCATGAAGGGCGGTAAGCAGCTGAACTACTACCGCATGGCGGAACTTCATGCCAAGGAGGCTCCGGACAGAATACAGGAGCTTGAAGACTGGGGGGCTGTGTTTGACCGAACGCCCGATGGATTGATCAATCAGCGCAATTTCGGCGGTCACACGTATCCACGCCTGGCGCATGTCGGGGATCGCACCGGACTGGAAATGATTCGCACTCTTCAGGACAAAATTGTCCATATGGAGAATGTAGAGATTCTCATGGAGACGACGGTCACCCACCTTTTCAAGAGCAATGGCCGCATTACCGGAGCTTTGGCGTATTCTCGAGTATCTGGAGAGTTTCACTTATTTCGAGCCAAAGCAATAGTGCTGGCAACGGGCGGCGGCGGCAAGTCTTTCGCGATAACGTCAAATTCCTGGGAATACAGCGGTGACGGGCAGGCTCTTGCATGGCGTGCCGGCGCGGAACTTCTGGATATGGAATTTGTTCAGTTCCACCCGACGGGAATGGTGTGGCCGCTTTCTGTACGCGGGACACTTGTAACAGAAGGTGTCCGGGGAGAAGGCGGAGTGCTTCTGAACAAGGATGGCCGTCGATTCATGTTTGACTACATTCCTGAAGCTTTTAAGAATGATGTGGCGTCAACAGAGCAAGAGGCAAACCAGTGGGTTGCAGAAGTTGCGGCAGGTAAACGCGCAACGGTGCGACGTCCACCGGAGCTTTTGACACGCGATGTGGTGGCAAGATCTATTCGGGCAGAGGTTCAGGCGGGACGCGGCAGTCCTCACGGCGGTGCCTTTCTCGACATTGCAACGCGCAGATCTGCCGATGATATTAAGCGTAAGCTGCCGTCAATGTATCATCAGTTTAAGCAGCTTGCCAACGTTGATATAACAAAGGAACCGATGGAAGTCGGACCGACGTGCCACTATATGATGGGCGGTATCAAAGTCGAGGCTGAGACTGCAATGACCACCTTGCCCGGTCTGTTCGCGGCAGGCGAAGTCGCAGCTGGATTGCACGGCGCCAACAGGTTGGGCGGAAACTCGTTATCTGACCTTGTGGTTTTTGGAAGACGAGCAGGGTGGGGTGCCGCGGAGTATGCCAAAAGGGAATCTACAGGGAAGCCGTCTGAGGAAGAAGTGGCACAAGCGATTGCCGAAAATCTTGCGTGTCTCGAACGGAAGGAGGGAGAGAATCCCTATTTGGTTCACAAGGACCTTCAGGACATGATGCAGGATCATGTTGGAATCGTGCGAACTGAAGAGGAGCTGAAGGCGGCACTTAGCGCACTTGACAAATTCGAAGAACGAGTGAACAAGTTGTCTGTAACAGGTGCACGAGCTTATAATCCCGGCTGGAACCTTGCCATGGACCTGCGCAGCATGGTTGTGGTGTCCAGGGCAATCGCCATGGCCGCGCTTGAGCGTCGTGAAAGCCGCGGCGGACATTCCCGCATTGATTATCCTGATTATGACAAGTCGTTTGCCAAGATAAATCACGTTATTGCAAATGCAAACGGTAAGATGGTGCTTCGGGCCGACCCATTGCCTGAGGTACCTGCCGAACTTAAGAAATTCGTGGAGGAAGCATAGGATGTCCCGCACTGTTAAGATGAGAGTTTATCGCGGCGAAAAGGATGCAGGTCAACTCCACGATTACAATGTCCACATTGACGACGGAATGGTCGTGCTCGATGTCATTCATCGTATTCAGGCGACACAAGCGCCGGATCTTGCCTGCCGCTGGAACTGCAAGGCGGGCAAATGCGGTTCATGCAGTGCAGAAGTGAACGGCAAGCCAAGCTTGATGTGCATGACACGAATGGACACGTTGAACACCGAAAAGCCGATAACAATAGAGCCTCTTAAGACTTTTCCGCACGTGCGCGATCTTGTGACCGATGTTTCTTGGAATTACACGGTGAACAAGAAAATTAAGCCGTTCAAACCCCGACCCAAAGACGCCGACGGCAAGCAGCGGATGTATCAGTATGAAGTTGATCGTGTACAGGAATTCAGGAAGTGCATTGAATGCTATCTCTGTCAGACGGTGTGCCACGTTCTGCGCAACCATGGTAAGCATGAAGAGTTCGCAGGTCCGCGATTCATGGCCCGGCTTGCGTCCCTTGAAATGCACCCGTTAGATGACGAAGACCGTATTCCTTTTACAAAGGAAATCGCCGGAGTCGGTTTTTGCAATATCACGAAATGTTGCACGGAAGTCTGTCCCGAGCATATTCACATTACAGACAATGCAATTATTCCATTGAAGGAGCGTGTTGCTGATCGCTACTATGACCCGATTCAGATGCTCTTTCGTGTTCTTGGCGGAAAATGAAGTCTCATACCGAGTATTTGTCTTTTCAGACCGCTAAGCGCGAAGAGTTTGTTCTAATCACCGGTCAGGTCGAAGCAGCGGTGAAGAAGTCCGGCGTTCGCGAAGGCATGGTGCTTGTCTCTGCAATGCACATAACTGCCGCCGTGTATGTGAACGATGCTGAGGATGGATTAATAGAAGATATCAAAGAGTGGCTGCGAAGTCTTGCGCCTGACAAGGACTATCGGCATCACCGGACAGGTGAAGACAATGGCAGCGCCCACTTGAAGAATTTGATACTGCATCATCAGGTGATTCTTCCGGTTACAAACGGACTGCTCGACCTTGGGCCGTGGCAGCAAGTATATTATGCAGAGTTTGATGGCCAGCGCCGGAAACGAGTTGTCATCAAAGTATTAGGCGAGTAGCGCTGATGTCGGCACTGCGGCGGGATTGGCCGCTTGTCATTGTCGGAAGCGGACCTGCGGGCATTTCAGTCGCGCTGGCGGCGAAGCGTCGTGGCATTGACGCGCTCATCGTCGAAAAGGGGAGTTTGTGCAACACCATTTTTGATTTCCCTGAACGAATGCAGTTCTTTTCAACTTCGGAACTCCTCGAATTCAGCGGAATTCCGCTGGTTTCACTTGGCAGCAAGCCGACCAAGCGCGAGGTACTTGACTATTTCACGCGACTTGTCTTGGTAAACAAATTGCCGTTCGTAACTCATACCCGAGTTGCAGACATGCGAAGTGACGGGGTGCAGAAGATTGTCGTAAGTTCGCGCGGTGAATTCCGAGCCCATGCGGTGGTACTTGCAACTGGATCCTACGATCATCCGAACATGCTTGGAATCGAAGGTGAGGAGCTGCCGCACGTGTCTCACTACTTTCATGCTGCTCACCCTTGCATTGGTCTGCAAACTGTTGTGGTCGGAGGCAAGAACTCGGCTGCCGAGGCCGCATTGGAGCTGTATCGAAGCGGAGCACGAGTTACGATTATACATCGCCGGGACGCAATGTCCTCGTCAATCAAGTACTGGATTAAGCCGGACTTGGAAAACCGTATTCGCGACGGGGGGATCAAGCTGCATCTTTCCACGGTCTTGCGCAGGATCGAACACAATAGCGTAACGGTGGAGAATGAAGGCGGAAGATTCCAAGTTCCGGCGGACGCGGTCTTTTTACTGACAGGTTACAATCCTGACTATGCGTGGCTGCGAGGGCAGGGAATCGAGTTTGAGGGTCAAGCCGAACTCCCTGTGCATAATCCGGCAACGCTCGAGTCCAACGTTGAGGGTATCTATTTGGCCGGCGTGCTGCTGGCAGGTCGGGAAACTTCGCGCGTGTTCATAGAGAACAGCAGATTTCATGGTGACATGATCATCAATGACTTTGCCAATAAATTCTTGAATGGCTGAGCGCTGGTTCAAAGTCTGCAAACAGACAGAGCTTAAAGACGGTTCGGCACGCAGCATAACGATACTTGGCAAGCCATACGCCGTGTTTTCGGTCTCCGGTGAGCTCTTCGGACTGGACGCAGCCTGCAGGCATATGCGCGCAAATCTCGCGTCCGGAAGTCTCCAAGGGACAGTTGTAACCTGCTTCATGCATCAATGGCAATACGACATCACAAACGGCAGGTGTTTGACCCAGGAGGGATATGACACGATTTCGCGCGATGTGAAGATAGAGGATGGATACATTTACATCTCAGTAGACTGGCCCGAGAGTATTTAGCAATGTAATAACAGGGTCCGGGAAAACCCTTTCCGATATGGAGAAAAGTATGAGACTGCGTTCAAACAAATTTGTCATGATTATCGGCCTGCTGCTTTACGCGGTTTCAGCGTACGCCGGCTATGAAATCTACTTCCAAAGCGGAACAATACAGCCCGACGATTCAGACTATCGCCTGCCTGAAAACATGTCGGGCCATGTTGTTGTCCAATTCCGTGAACCGCCGCGCGCATCGGATCGCGCTCTGCTCAGGGAAAGCGGCATTGAACTTCTTGCCTACCTGCCTGAATTGGCCTTTGCCGCAAAGGTTTCGCGCCATCTTACCGACCTGGAGCTTTCTTCTCTTAACATCCGCGCTCTGCTTCCATTTGCTCCTGAATACAAAATTCACCCGAGACTCACGGAGGGAGATTTCGGGCCTTGGAGCGAATTCGAAGGAGGCAAGCGCATGTTCAACGTGGACATTTTTTCAGATGTAGAGCTTTCTGCCGCCGCCAAATCCATTGAAGGTCAGGGCTTCTTGGTCGGTGACCACATCGACGCGACGCACTCACTCGTCGTGGCGGCCGATCCTTCAAAAGTGATTGACCTTGCACGACTTGACGAAGTTCTGTTTGTAAACGAAGTGTCGCCGCCGCTCGAGAACTTGAATGCGACTGTGCGCACACGCTTGCATGTCAATGAAGTTCAAGCAGCACCCTATAATCTGTCTGGCGACGGTGTGACAATTCTCGTCTACGACGGTGGCCTCGTCGATGGCACTCACCCCGATTTTTCCGGACGCGTAACAGCAATGGAGGATGGTGCCGTTGCCGACCATCCAACGCATGTGGCGGGCACCGTCGGCGGCGATGGAACAAACTCTGGCGGAAACCAGCGCGGGATGGCGCCGCAAGTCAATATTATCAGCGGCGAGTACGATGAATGCACGCCGTTCTGCTTTTACAATAGTCCGAATGACCTCAGCGGCGATTATGTTTTTGCCCGGGAGACATATGGTATCGAGCTGACGACCAACTCAATGGGCGCAAATGTCAGCCCCAATGCCTACCCGTGTGCATGGTTTGGCGACTATGAACTGACCTCGCGATTGTTGGACGGTATGGTGGCGCATACAGTTGACAGACCCTTGCCGATGTTTTGGGCGGCCGGCAACGAACGCGGCGATCCGGGATGCAACAATAGTTCATATCGGTGCATGTCCATACCGGCCTCTGCAAAGAACATCATTACGGTCGGAGCGACGACATCCGCCGATGCACTTGCATCCTTTTCATCGTTCGGGCCTACTGATGACGGACGTATCAAGCCTGAGGTCGTCGCGACCGGTGTGAACGTGTCCTCGTGTGCGCCCGGCGGTGGCTATCAATCCATGTCCGGAACGTCCATGTCGACACCAGCAACGGCGGGAGTCGCTTGCTTGATACTTGAACAATGGCACCTGCTCTACCCGGGCTCGCCCGATCCACTCCCCGAAGCGCTTAAGGCTCTCTTGATTAATTCAGCGAATGACTTGGGTAACCTTGGGCCGGATTTTCAGTCAGGGTTTGGACTCGTGAATGCCCTGCGTGCCATTGACCATCTTCGCGCAGGAGGCGTCCTGCAGGGGAATCTCACTTCTGATGAGACGTTCGAAAGAACATTTACGGTCCCTGCGAACAGTCCGACACTTGAAGTCAGTCTCGCATGGACGGATGTCCCGGCGGTCGGCAACGTCACGCCAACGCTGGTCAATGATCTTGACGTTCGCTTGTTCGACCCGAACGGTACCGAGTTTCAACCTTTTGTATTGAACCCTTCTTCACCCGGCACACCTGCTGCAACAGGCGATGACAGCGTAAACGTTTGCGAAAAAGTTCGTGTCGCGTCGCCAATAGCGGGAACCTGGACGGTACGTGTTTCGGGTGAGATCAACATGGGTGAATCGCAGACTTTTGCATTGGCGTCCAACATTCCACTGGTTGCATTGTGGTGTGAAATCTCCGGCCGGATCTTCCCGACGTCTGATCCGACTCAAGGGCTTCCCGGCGAAGTCAGTATTGATGCGGAAGGAATCCGCGCGCTGACAGATGACGAAGGCAATTATGCAATACACGTTCCTCGCAATGACTCTTATCAGCTGCATGCACGTACCTTCGGCTTCATTCCGCAGACTCTGACGGTAAACGCAAACTCCGCGGAAGTCACGCAGAACTTTGCCGTGCTTGCCGCACCGGGAAATGGATTGATAAACGGAGTTGTGGAAACACCAAACGGCGATCCTGTCGAAGCGGCGACGATTTCCTATTACTTCCCGAATGCTGATATCTCAACTGACATATCTAATGAGCAGGGAACTTTCACTCGTACTTTACCCGGCAGCAATGACTACGTCCTTACAGCGACGCTTGGCGGTCTTACTGCCAGCCAGACACTTTCGGTTGACGCGGGCGGCGTGCACGATGTGACGATAGTGCTGAATGATACCCGGCGCTCTCCGGTCGGACCTGATGCAAACGGATACTACTGTTACGAATCCGCAGATACGGGCTACGCTCCCGAGTTTGAATACACTTCAATAGCACCTGAGGCTGGTGGCCCGGGAACCCTTATTGGCCCCGGAACCGGTAACGATTGGACTCAGACAGTTGCCCTTCCCTTCAACGCCAGATTCTATGGCACACTGACCGGTGGTTTAACGGTTTCTGCCGACGGCTGGATCGGCTTCGGTACGGTCACACCCGGCACATCACCCTACCGCAACGGATTCATTCCCAGCACAGCCACGCCCAATAACTGCGTGTATGTGTTCTGGGACGATCTCTATCCCTACAATCC
Organism: bacterium; assembly: GCA_013360195.1. Lineage (NCBI taxonomy): Bacteria > bacterium. The sequence goes on along the minus strand of JABWCQ010000007.1, from coordinate 37,851 downwards.
GACACAGGGCGGTCAAATAGCCTATTACCATGACACGGTGAATGACCGCTTCATCGTCGAGTATTACGAAGTACCTCATTTTGCTCCGGACACCTTCAAAGTCACGGCTCAATTCGTGCTCTATTCTTTGAATGCAAGACAGACGACGACGGGTGACAGCGAGTTTGAAATTCACTACAACCGCTTTGACTATGACGGTCCAGATACCGACATGGATGCCACTCTTGGCATCGAGAATTCGACCGGCACGGAAGGTTTAATGGTGTATTTCGAGGGAGGTTCAGACCCGAATCAGTATCCGATCGCCGCGCCATATTCACTGCGATATACGACTGGGCCAATTCTTGGTACCGGAACAGTGACCGGACAGATAACGGCCATACCGGCGACCGACTTGTCGTCAGCCACTCTGCGAATCGGCGCAACTGCGTTTTCACCTGAATCTGACGGATCATTCTCGATTGCAGGCATATCAGCCGGGCAGTTCCGCCTTGAGTTCGAGTTTGCTGGCTACGAGAATCTGGAGTCCGAGCAATTCACAATTCCGGTAGGCGGCACGGTAAATGTGGACCTGACGGCCTACCGCCTCGATCCCCCGGTAAATCTTGCAGGGGAGTTTGATTCGGAAGCAGGAGTGATTCGTCTGAATTGGACACCGCCGTCATGGGAAGCGGGACTGCGCGACCATGGCGCAGGAAGTCTGGATGCACTTTCAAGTTACACGGTACTCATCGGAGGCCGTCAACCTGTCACAGGAATTGCAGACACATTCTTGGTTTATGCTCCTCCCGGTCAGGGAATTTATCGAATGTGGGTGATTGCCAATTATGACGGAGGAGTATCGGACAGTTCGAACATGGTGCAGTTCATCGTTTCTCCGGCGGAGGACCTGCCGATACCGGCGGAGCTGTATTTGGCGCAAAACTATCCGAATCCGTTCAATCCCACGACTAGTATAGAGTTTGGTTTGCCCGGTGAGTCCTTCGTTTCTCTCAACGTGTTCGACGTCACGGGAAGAGAGGTGCGTTCACTCGTGAATGCCAGGATGACTGCGGGACACCATCGGGTTGAGTTTGATGCCACCGGTATGGGAAGCGGAGTCTACTTCTATCGCTTGACTACCGGTCAAACTGAACTCATTCGCAAAATGATGTTGCTACGTTAATCGCGATGCAAGTTTGCGCTGGCAGAGGGGCCTCTGGCCCCTCTGCTTATGTGCAAGGCATCGTGCAATTACAATTTGGAGACCTGTTTGCTAAATGAGAATCACTTCGATATCAAGCTACCGATTTACACCGAATCTGCCTGAATCACTGTCCAGATTGACGGAACTTGCGTACAATTTCTACTGGTCATGGCGGCCTGAAATGGTCGAATTGTTTCACCGGCTCGACCCTGAGATGTGGGAGCAATGTCATCATAATCCCGTAAGATTGCTGATGGACGTGCCCCAGTGGAAATTGACGCGTGCAGCCAGTAGTTCCGAATTCAAAGAGCACTATAATCATTGCCTGCACCTCTTGGATTCCTATTTGAACGGCGAATCGTGGTATCAGCAGGTGCACAACACTCAGCAGAATGGCCGGATAGTCTTCTTTTCCATGGAGTATGGTCTTGCCGAATGCCTGACCCTGTATAGCGGCGGTCTGGGAGTATTGAGTGGCGACTACTTGAAAGCTGCGTCAGACTTAGGTCTGCCGGTTGTCGGCGTTGGTCTCGCTTATCGTCAAGGCTATTTTCAGCAGCGATTGGATGCACATGGCCGCCAAAGCGAACTCTACCCGCAGAATGACTTTGACATCATGCCGATGCAACCGTTACTCGATGAGCACGGTCACCGTCTTACCATTCAGATTCCCTTTCAGAATCGACAGCTCACCGTCGGCGCATGGCTCGTGACGGTTGGTCGAGTGCCCCTTTATGTGCTGGATACCGACCTGCCTGAGAACACACCCGCCGACAGGTCGATTACACATACACTTTATGGCGGCGACCGGGAAACTCGAATCCAGCAGGAGATTGTCCTCGGATTTGGCGGTATCGAATTGCTTCGCAAGCTGGGCATCAAAATGTCCGTTTGCCACATGAATGAAGGGCATTCTGCATTTGTTCAAATTGCACGCATCCTGCATGCGGCCGCCGATCAGGGACTGTCGTGGTACGAAGCCCTGCAGCTTGTGTCGGCCGGAACTCTATTCACGACGCACACTCCAGTGCCTGCGGGAATAGATGAATTCTCAACCGAGCTCATGGATAAGTACTTTGGACAGATCTATGACCGCTATGGAATTAGTCGAGATGAAGTGCTCGGACTGGGAAGCGTCCGGCCCGGCGCACCCGGTCAACCATTCAACATGGCGATATGTGCGTTGAGGACTTCGGACTATACGAATGGCGTGAGCCGGCTGCATGCCGATGTTTCAAGGAGAATGTGGCAGGAGAGCTGGCCGAGTCTTACTCATGAAGAAGTGCCGATTGACTTCGTCACCAATGGCGTTCATCACGCGACATGGGTGTCACCCGAAATGTCTAAGCTGTATCATCGTCATTTCGACTATGATTGGTACAACGGCCCCGACGACAAACGGCTGTGGTCTCAAGTTGACAAGATTCCCGACAACGAAATCTGGGAGACCCACAATCTTGGAAAACTCCGTCTGATAGACTTTGCTCGCGGGAGATTTGCCCAGTATCGTCAGCGAGTGAGCGGCTTCATTCCGCTTGCAGACGAACTTGAAGAGATTCTCGCACCGGACGTCTTGACAATCGGCTTTGCCCGTCGCTTTGCCACCTACAAACGGGCAACACTTTTGCTTTCACATCCCGATCGATTACTGGCTCTGTTGCGCAATGATGAGCATCCGGTGCAGTTCATCTTCGCTGGAAAGGCTCACCCGCAGGACGTCATGGGCAAGGACCTGATTGCAGAGCTTATCCGGTTCGCGCGCGACAACAAGGTTGAGCACCGGATGTTGTTTCTCGAAAACTACGACATGCATGTGGCCGAGCACTTGGTCCAGGGTGTCGACGTGTGGTTAAACAACCCGCGCCGCCCTCTTGAAGCCAGTGGTACCAGTGGGATGAAAGTCTTGATAAACGGTGGACTGAATTTCTCGATTCTGGACGGATGGTGGGATGAGGCATACCTGCCGGACAATGGCTGGGCAATAGGGGGGGCGTTGCAGTTCGGGAACGACTCACAGCAGGACGAAAGCGATGCGCGCATGCTGTTTGATGTGCTTGAGCACCAGATCGTTCCACTCTATTATCGACGCGACGAAAATGGAATTCCATCGGCTTGGATGCAAAAAGTCAAGTCTTCCATAGCAGGACTTGTTCCGCGTTTTGCCGCCCGTCGCATGGTCAAAGAGTACTGGGAGGATTTCTATTCACGGGCGCTTGAACGTTGTGCAATGATGGAATTGGACAATGCCGCCGGTGCCCGCGAACTCGCCAGATGGAAGAGGCACGTCGAAAGTCATTGGCACGAGGTTAGAGTGCTAAACGTCGAAACCGAGCCAGCTTTCAACTTGCATCCCGGAAGTTCAGTGAAAGTCAGAGCGGAGGTCGCACTGGGTGGGCTGCTTCCTGACGATGTCGAAGTTCAGATTTGTTATGGTGAGGACCAGGGCAAAGGCGAACTATCTCTGTCCGGCTACTCCCGACTGGAGCACTCTTCTGATGGAACTACTCACGTGTACACTGGAAGTTGGACGGCACCGGAAAACGGAGTCTATGGGTTTACAGTGAGAATTGTCCCGAGCCATCCGTTTTTGGGTAATCCGCTACGCATGGGAATCGTACGATGGGCTTCAACTGGGCACCACTGACGTTTTCAAATGATTGACCAAGGGGTGCCCTAGCGGCACCCCTATTCACTCTTCGTCACCTGTCTCAATTGCGAGCATTTGGGCCTTAGGCTGAAAACCGCAAGAGGCATAGAGCCTTCGGGCGATTGAATTATCCTCCGCAACCATCAACCAAAGCTCCGAACAGCGAAGCTCTTTTGACCGATTGGAGGCGAATTGCATCAACTTTTTGCCAACTCCGGCTCTTCTGCACTCTTCACGGACGGTCACATCCCAAATCCATAATTCGTTGTTTCCATTGAACCTATTGGTTGTCTGGTAGAGCCACAAGTGGCCGGCATAATCGAATTCTTTCATAGAGGCAACCCAAATCTCACTTTCTGGCCTGAATGCGAACTCTTTAACAAAGCTCTGAAATCGCTTGTTCAGTTCTGAAAATGAAAGACTTGGCCGACCATGTAGGGAACCACATGTCCTGCTTCCAAGTTGAAGAAACGTATCGAGGTCCGCTGATTGCATCGGACGAAGGTGGATTGTACCTAAATCAACAATTCTGTCTTTCATATTGAAAATTTTAGGCTTAGGATTATCAACAAGGTTTAAACCCTTGTTTTGTTTCAACTGAAATAGGAGCAATTTCATCCGATTTTCTTTGATCGGATGCTGAAAGTTATCTGGAATTTTTGTAGATTGCGAGAAATCCGCAGAGGAAAAACCACAGGAGATGAATGTGAAGAAGATTGGACTTATTCTCGGCTCGATGGCCGTGGTGGCCCTGGTAATGGCCGGTGGCTACAGCTACGCTTGTGACAGCGCCTGTTCGTCAAAGAAGGCCAGCAAGGCGTCAAACAAATCCGCAACTGAACAGGCAGCATGCAATGCAAGCCTGACCTCGACCGGCGATAAGGCCGCATGTGCGACCAGCTGTGATGCCTCCAAGGCTTCTGTTCAGAAGGCCTCTGGCACATGCGACGTTTCCAAGTGCTCCTCGACCAGCAATGCCGCGATGACCAGTGGCAGCTGTGATGCGACCAAGAGCGCTGTCCTCACGTCAGGAAGCGGCTGCAGCTCATCCTGCAGTTCATCGAAGAATGCATCCATGGCGAGCGGTTCTTCCTGCAGCACCACGAATGCTGTGAAGGCTTCCGGCACTTGCGATGTTTCCAAGTGCTCCTCAACCAGCAATGCCGCAATGACCAGTGGCAGCTGTGATGCAACCAAGGGCGCCGTCCTTACGTCCGGCAGCGGTTGCAGCTCAAGCTGCAGCTCGTCGAAGAATGCTTCGATGACATCTGCCGGCTCTTGCGATGCGACCAAGGGTGCCTCCATGGCTTCTTCAGGGTCGTCCTGCTGCATGAGCAAAGGTGCGACGAATGCCTCGATGACTTGCGCTTCGTCCGCCGCCAAGAATGCCTGCGGTGACAAGGGCTACTTCAATGCCAACGTTTACAAGGTTGAGAATGGCATGATGTACGCTGTTGCGGATGGCAAGAAGTTTGTCGTGAATGACAAGACCCCGTACAAGCAGGTTGGTAATGCACGCTACTACTTCGCGGACGATGCGTGTGCCGTAAAATGCTCGGACAAGATGGCGTCGATGGCGAAGAACATTACGCATGAAGCCGCCGTGCTCGCGACGAATGAAAAGAACGTCAAAGTTGAGAACGGCAAGAAGATCGCGACCTGCGAAATGTCCGGACACTCGTTTGAAGTGACCAACGCCACGCCTGCGGTCGTCATGGACGGCCAGAAGACTTACTTCTGCGGCGAAGGCTGTGCGAATAATTTCATGGGTATCTAAGAAATACCGGTACTGTTTATGGAGGCCGCACCCAAAAGGGTGCGGCCTCTTGATTTTATTAGCACTTAACTTCAAATATTTGTTAATAAAAGCGTTGGTCGCTTGATAACATGGCAATCTCGGGCACTCTATGCTGCGTTTTGGCTTGACAGGCAGGCAGCCGTTCCGTATATTTCGGGTTCGCACACAATAATGCGGGCCTGTGGCGCAGCTGGGAGCGCGCTTGAATGGCATTCAAGAGGTCAGGGGTTCGATCCCCCTCAGGTCCACAAAACGCTCCCGATCTTGTAGTCGGGCTGTTCTTTCTTGCGGGAGTAACTCAGTGGTAGAGTTCCACGTTGCCAACGTGGCTGTCGCGGGTTCGAATCCCGTCTCCCGCTCAAGATATGTTTGAAGGCTGCGCCTTTGTTGCAGTGTTGCTGCGCCAGCGCAAATACCGCTTAGCAAGCGGCCTTAAGAGACGCACGGCGCCGTAGCCAAGTGGTAAGGCGGAGGTCTGCAAAACCTCTATTCAGCGGTTCGAATCCGCTCGGCGCCTCAAAGCCGCAAACCCACCGGTTTAGGCCATCAGCGGCACGCCGGGATGGTGAAATGGTAGACACAGGGGACTTAAAATCCCCAGGGAACAAAATTCCCGTGCCGGTTCGAGTCCGGCTCCCGGCACAACCCCATCTTACCCTTCCGATGAAGATGGTCTGCCCTGCGGTCGTACTACCGGCTTGTGCCGGTTGCTTTGTTTTTGCGGGCGATTAGCTCAGTTGGTTAGAGCGCTTGCGTGACATGCAAGAGGTCACTAGTTCGAATCTAGTATCGCCCACAGCGACACGCGCTGTCGCATGATTGAAATCATCCGGATATTCTCAAATCGGGATGGTTCTTAACATCGAAGTTACCGTTCGTAGAGGTGCTCACCGTGTCTGATCTAATTCTCGTTCTCGAAGACGGCAAATCCGTCAACGCACAGCCCGGTCAAAAGCCGATTGACTTTCTCCCGTCAGGAGTGGAAGTTGGTGCACAGGGTGTGCTGACCTCGGTGCTGGACGAAGATATCTGGGATTTGCATCGCCCCCTCGCTCGCGGAGGCAAGCTAAGATTCGTCAAGTTCGAGCATCCTGAAGGCCGGTTTGTTTACTGGCATTCGGCTGCCCACTTGATGGCACATGCGATTAAAGAGCTGTGGCCTGAGTCACAACTTGCAATAGGTCCGCCGATTGCCGACGGGTTTTATTACGATATTGATTCACCGCATGTCTTCACGCAGGAGGATTTTCCTGTCATCGAGGAGAAGATGCGGGAAATTGCCAAACGCAACTTGCCTCTCGTTCGAAAGGACTTGAACGAACAGGATGCGCTTGCTCTGTTCAAGCAGATGGGTGAGAATTACAAAATCGAACTCATCAATGACTTGCACGAAGACCTTACTGTTTACGAACAGGGGAATTTCGTTGATCTTTGCCGCGGGCCGCACGTTGATCGCACCAGCCGTATCAAGCATTTCAAGATTCTATCGGTTGCCGGAGCCTATTGGCGTGGTGACGAAAAGAACAAGATGCTGCAGCGGCTGTATGCAACGGCGTATCCCACCAAGGAGCAGCTTGAAGAACACCTTCATCGAATTGAGGAGGCTGCAAAGCGGGATCACCGGAAGCTTGGAAGGCAGCTTGATCTTTTCAGCTTTCATCAGGAATCCCCCGGTGCGGTGTTCTTTCATCCGCGCGGCCAGATTGTCTGGGACGAGATAACTCGTTACTGGAGAGCGAAACACTTTGCTGCAGGATATCGGGAGGTTCGCACACCCTTCGTCATGAACGAAGAGTTGTGGCACAAGTCAGGTCACTATGAGCATTACCGTGAGAATATGTACTTCACGGAGGTGGATGAACAGTCCTATGCTCTAAAACCCATGAACTGTCCGGGTCACTGCCTTGTCTATGGAACTCATCAAGTTTCATACCGTGATCTGCCGCTGAAGCTCTGCGAGTTGGGTACCGTTCATCGCTACGAAAAGAGCGGTGTGCTTCACGGTCTGTTCCGCGTCAGGGTGTTCACACAGGACGACGCACACATCTATGTGACACCCGAACAGATCGAGGACGAAGTTGCAAAGGTAGTGCGATTCATCTTTGAAATGTACCGGGATTTCGGTTTTGATGACTTTCGAGTGGAGCTTTCCACGAGACCGGAGTCTCGCGTTGGTTCCGATGAAGTCTGGGATCAAGCTGAGACTGCTCTCGCAAACGCGCTGAAGCTGTTAGGCATTGAGTACAAGTTGAATCCCGGCGACGGTGCTTTCTACGGCCCGAAGATTGACTTCCATATCAAGGATGCAATTGGAAGGACCTGGCAGTGCGGAACGGTGCAGTGCGACTTCTCCATGCCGGCTCGATTCGAGCTCGAATATGTCGGCGCGGACGGGATGCGGCACACTCCGGTGATGATTCACCGTGCCTTGCTCGGTTCGATGGAACGGTTCATCGGAATTCTGATTGAACACTACGCCGGCGATCTTCCGCTTTGGCTTTCGCCCGAGCAAATCCGAGTGCTTCCGGTATCCGATAAAACCATTGAATACGCGAAGAGAGTGACCGACGACCTGCTTTCGCGCGGAATTCGCGCCACGCTCGATGACCGGAACGAGAAACTCGGTTTTAAGATTCGGGACGGCGAATTGCACAAGATACCCTATATGGCGGTCATTGGTCCGAAAGAGGCGGAGGCAGAGCAAGTTTCGCTGCGACGCCGCAAGGAAGGAGACCTTGGCAGCCTTTCCATCAATGAAACAGCAGATCGACTGCTGAACGAGATCAAGAATCGCACTACGCACTAACTCCGGAGGAATTCTGCGCACACCACCGCCTGCGACAAAGGCAAATTCAACCCGCATTAATGAGAAAATCATTGCACCTGAAGTGCGGGTGATTGGAAGTGATGGAGAGCAGATAGGAGTAATGCATCCCTCCAAGGCGCTGGAATTGGCGCGGGCGGAGGATCTTGATTTGGTCGAAATTGCGGCAACGGCAACGCCGCCCGTAGTCCGGATAATGGACTTTGGTAAATTTAAGTACAGCGTTGCCAAGAAAGACAAGAGCTCGCGCAAGAAATCTGCGAGTTCGACATTGAAAACGATCAGGCTTTCTCCCTCCACGGATGAACACGACTTGCTGACCAAGGCAAGAATGGCGCGCAAGTTCATTGAGGAAGGATCGAAAGTGAAAGTTAGCATCTGGTTTCGCGGCCGAATGATTACGCACCAGGAATTTGGTGTGCGTATGATGGAGCGAATTTCGCAGGAAGTTGCGGACGTTGCCAAGGCTGAAGCCCCGCCCAAAATGGAAGGGCACAATCAGATGATCATGATGTTGATTCGAAAATAACCTTGAATACAGAGGCAAGAAGATGCCGAAGATGAAGACGAAGCGCTCGATGGCGAAGCGCTGCAAAGTGACAGGGACGGGGAAGATCGTCTTTTTCAAGACGCGCCGCCGCCACAAGCTCACGCACAAGACGACCGCCCACAAGAATCGTCTGACCGGCGCGCAGGAAATTGTTGGAGGTGAATTGGCCAAGGTCAAAGCGATGATGGCGCTGTCGTAGGTTCAGTTCGTGAACTGTCAGATTGAGACCAGCTGTTCGCAATCAGAACACCACACAATTAGATTTACAGATTTGTAGGTAAATACAATGCCAAGAGCTACTAACAATCCGGCGACACGCCGCCGGAAGAATAAGGTCTTCAAAGCGGCGAAGGGTTATATTGGCCGCCGCGGCACATTGATTCGCGCCGCGACTGAGACCGTTGAGAAAGCGTGGGCGCGCAGCTTTGGCGACCGCCGCAAGAAGAAGAGCCTCTATCGGAATATCTGGGTCGTTCGCATCAACGCGGCCGCGCGCGAGCATGGCCTGAGCTATTCGCGATTTATCAGCGGGCTGAAGCAGCAGGGAATCGCCCTCGACCGTCGTCAGCTCGCCGAATTGGCCGTGAACGACCCGCAAGGTTTCCAGCAATTGACCCAATTGGTCAAGGCTGCTTAACCGAAGTCTTCGTTCGGCCAATCTTGTGTTCTTAGTTGACGGGCGATCCTTGCACCGCAGGGGTCGCCTTTTCATTTTTGCAATCAAAACATGCGCGAACAACTCGAACAGTTAAGGCAGGAAGCTATCGAAGCACTTAATCGTGCTTCCGATTTGGCTTCACTTGAACAGGCATCTATAAAGTACCTTTCACGCAAGGGTGCGGTAGCCGGCCTGTTCAAACTTCTCGGGCAGGCTTCGGCAGACGAGCGTCCGGCTTTAGGGCAAGCGCTGAATGAACTGAAATCGGAGCTCGAGCTGCTCGAGTCCGCACGTAAAACTGCTTTGACTCCGCGCAGCGAGGGTCCATCTATTGACACAACCCTTCCCGGTAGGCCGCAATGGATTGGCGGCTATCATCCGTTAACTCTGGTGATGCGCGAGATTACGGACATCTTTCGCAGCATGGGTTTCCGGGTCGCCGATGGTCCCGAGATTGAGCTGGTCAAGTATAATTTTGATATGCTCAACACTCCCGCTTGGCATCCGTCACGAGACGAGAGTGATACGATCTACCTTCCGAATGGATTTGTCGTCCGCACTGAAACTTCGCCGGTGCAAGTCCGCACAATGGAGAAGCAGGATCCTCCGGTTCGCATTATTTCGCCCGGAAGGGTCTATCGCCGCGATCGGCCCGATGCAACGCATTCCCCGATGTTCCATCAGTGTGAAGGTTTGTACGTGGACAAAGGCGTGACCATGGCAGAGTTGAAAGGCACTCTTCTCTCATTTTATCGTCAACTCTTCGGCCAACAGACCAAACTTCGCTTCCGGCCTCACTTCTTTCCTTTCACTGAACCATCCGCCGAGGTGGACGTTACCTGTCCGTTCTGCAAAGGTGAGGGTTGTCGCATCTGCAAGAGTACCGGATGGCTTGAGATGGGTGGCTGTGGAATGGTGGATCCCAATGTCCTCGCCGGAGTGGGCTACGACACGGAAGTTTACACCGGCTTTGCCTTCGGATTGGGTATTGACCGCATTGCCATGCTTCGCTTTGGTATTCAGAACATTCGCCTGCTGACAGACAGCGACGTGCGTTTTCTGAAACAATTCGTCGGTATTACTCCACGCTAAAATCATGTTACTAAGCTACAATTGGCTTTCCGAATTCGTCGAACTGCCCGTTCCGCCTCAAGAGCTGGGAGAGGTACTGACGTGGCTCGGTCTTGAGATCGAGTCCACCGAAGTTTACAAGCCTTCGCTCGAAAACGTGGTTATCGGTGAGGTTGCGGCGTGCGCCAGGATAGAGGGTACCGACCATCTGTCCATCACTACAGTGAATGTCGGTGACGCACAATTGTCGATTGTATGCGGCGCTCCTAATGTTCGCGTCGGTCTCAAAGTCGCGGTAATGCTCGCCGGTGCAAAGACTGCGGGAGGCATGGTGATCAAGAAAGCCAAGCTGCGCGGTCACGAATCAAATGGCATGCTGGCCTCTGAGGAGGAGCTTGGTCTTGCTCCGTCCCACGCTGGAATAATCGAATTGCCGCTTTCATGGGAGGTCGGCACACCGGCTGCCCGCTATCTGGATTTCCAGGATACGGTATATGATGTTGAGATTACTCCCAACCGGCCGGATTTCCTCTCGCACATTGGCGTTGCACGTGATATTGCAGCCAAGTTCAAGCTTCCGTGGCAACGCAAACACTACTCCGTTGTTGAATCGGCGCGTCCAGCATCGGATTTCATCAAAGTGAGTCTCGAAGCGCCTGAGGCCTGCCCGCGCTATCTGGCACGAGTGATTTCCGGTGTGAAAATAGCTCCGTCACCGTTTGAAGTCGCCATCCGGCTCCTGCGCTGTGGCATACGGCCGATCTGTAATATTGTGGACGTCACGAACTACGTGATGTTGGAAACCGGTCAGCCGCTGCATGCGTTCGATGCTCGTTTTCTCACGGGACGCAAAATCAGAGTCCGTTACGGTTCCCCGGACGAGCGATTCACAACATTAGATGGCAAGGAACATAAGCTGACAGCAAGCGACTTGCTCATAGCTGACTCCAGGCACGGTGTTGCACTGGCAGGGGTAATGGGCGGTCAAAACAGTGAGATTCGTGACGACACGACGGATGTCGTTCTCGAATGCGCATACTTCGATCCGGTGCATGTCCGCCGCACCGCAAAATCGCTCGGCATGTCCACTGATTCATCGCGCCGCTTTGAAAGAGGGTGCGATCCTAACCAAGTTCCGTATGCGGCAAATGCCGCTATTTCCCTGATGCAGAAATGGGGTGGAGGAGAGGTACTGAACGGTGCAGTTGATGCATATCCGAAACCCATTATCCCGGTGACCATAGACTTCCGGCCGAAACGTGCTTCAGAGCTGATTGGTGTTGAGTACGACGATAGGGAAATCAGCGAAATTTTGACGCGGCTGGGCTGCGAGGTTCTTGCCTCTTCTGTGCCTTGGCAGGTAAAAGCGCCTACTCACCGGCCTGATTTGGAGAGGGAGGTGGACCTCATCGAGGAAGTTGTCCGAGTGGATGGCTACGATATCATCCCCAGTTCAGTCACCGGCAAAGTCGTGCTTGTCGGCCAGGACGATCCGGGACATATTCTACGCAGGCAGGTGGAGGACATACTCGTCGGCCAGGGCTTCCTGCAGGCCATGTCGTTGTCCATGTGGAATCCCGAACCCCGTTTGGACCCTCCCGGAATGCCGCCAGGAGTGTTGGTCGGGAACCCCGTGACGGACGAAATGAAGTTCTTGCAGGGCAGCGTCCTGCCTCCACTCTTTCGGGCGGCTGCAGCGAACTTCGAGCGAGGCGACCGCGACATTCGCCTGTTCGAAACTACCCGAACCTTCCACTCCGGGGAGCCTGACGACCCTCGAACCTGGGAAACCAGGGTAGCAGCGGGGCTCATGACGGGGCGGAGGTATCCGGTGGGCTGGCAGCCCTCAAGAGATTCAATTGACTATTTCGACTTGAAGTCAGTTTTGGAAATTCTGGCCACCCGGCTTTCTCTTGACAATTATCATATTAATTGCTATGCTCTTGATACTTCGGGGCTTCTGGCCGGAGAACTGCTGGCGGGCGGACAAAAGATTGGCAATTTTGGTATTTGGCCAAAGTCAGTTTGCGCACCGTTGGATATTGATGCGGATGTAGCATGGTTCGAACTTGATCTCGAGATTCTGCAAAACCACATCAGGCCCGACCTGCAATTCCGACCATTACCGAAGTTCCCGATCGCTTGGCGCGACCTTGCAGTCGTTGTGAATAGTGACATCAGTTTTGCCGACCTGTCGGCCACGATACGCCAATCAGCCGGGAGCCTTCTGTCCGGGCTTTGGCCCTTTGATGTCTTTGTCAGTGACAAATTGGGGCCGGGGAAGAAGTCCGTTGCCGTCAGGCTCGAGTTTCTCCATCCCGAACGCAGCCTCGATGCTTCCGAGGTGGATAGTTTCATACAGAACATTATTACAAGTTTGCAGCAAAAACACTCGGCCGTGTTACGCTGAGTGTTCGTTCAACCTAAATTTTGCAATACATCACGAATGGACATTAAGACGCTTGATGCGCTCGACCAGAAAATTGCCAGACTTTTGACCAAACTCTCCGAGCTTCAGGACGAAAACCGGAAACTGAACGGAGAGATTACTACCCTTCGCCAGCAGCATGAAACAGCGGCTAAGGAACTTGATGAGACCAAGCGCAAGTGTGAGAAGCTATTGGAAAACCAGCGCGATCCGCAGACCGAAGAATTGATTCGCTCCCGCATTTCCGCTTTACTTGAGAAGCTCGAAGCCGCTTAGGAATTTTTTTCGAACGATGAGCGACCTTCTTCAAGAGAGTACTCAGGACGATGCCGTTGAAGTCACCATCTTCGACAGGGCATATCGGCTGCGACGGACTGCCGATCCGATCTATCTGAAGAAAGTTGCAGGAATTGTTGACGAACGAATGAAGTTAGTGCACGGTGCCGATCGTACTCGCCCGGCGGGTGACTTGGCCGTGCTGGCCGCCCTGCAACTGGCGCATGAACTGGCGGAAGCACAGAGTGAGCGCACTCAGCTTGAGAGCAGGATTAACCAGCGGGCGCGCGACTTGGAGCGAAGCTTGGACGAAAAACTTCGGGAACTGGGTGCGTAGAGAGCTCCCGCCGAAGCCGACGATATGACGGAGGACGGAGTAAGGGTAAACGGAAGTCAATTATTACAATAGGATTTTGATCCCTGTTTTGGCAGATTCTTGATTCAAGAACCAATAGTCAAAGAATAGGGAGTTCGACTCTGGCGTCTATTGCAAGCCTAAGCCCGGGAAACCGGGTTCTCTTCCGGAGCATTCCGGTCGCGGATAGAGGAAGCAAGAACCGTGCAGGTGAATTCCCGCCGTGTAGTACCAGGTTCTTGGTACCACGTCTGCCATTCAGGGATTCTTTTTATATATACAGCGGAGATTCCCGTTGATGGACAACATTTTCTTAGTCGTTGCGTTAGCCGCAGGCTCAGGCATCGCAGCGTTCCTGATTGGTTGGTTTCTGAGCCGCTCCATTTCCCGTGAAAGAATGGAAACGTCTCGGCAGGAGGCCGAGCGCATCGTCGCCGATGCTCAGAAAGAGGCGGAGACGATGTACAAGGAGAAAATGCTGGAGTTGGGCGCTGAGCAGTTGAAGCTTCGCACCGCCCTTGAAGACGAGATGCGGCAGGCCAAGGACGAATTGGCACGTCAAGAGCGTTCGATCAAGGACCGCGACGCAAATCTGAGAAATCAGCGCGAAGAGATCGAGAAGAAACGCAAGGAAGTTGACCGCCTGCTGGGACAGAACACCCAGAAGGAAAAGAAATTGGCGGAGACTGAGGCGGAGCTTGAAGAGACCTTGAAACGTGCTCAAGCGGAACTTGAGCGTGCCGCGGGACTTTCAAAAGATGAGGCTTTGGAGCAGCTAAAGGAATCGCTCCTGGCTGAGGCTCAAAATGCGACCGCAGAGCTCATCAAGAACATGCGTGACGAGGCGAAGGCGACGGCCAATCGGGAAGCCCGCGAAGTCATTGTATCTGCGATTCAGCGATCTGCCGCCGACCACAGCGTGGAAAGCACTGTTTCTGCAGTTCACATTCCCAACGACGAAATTAAAGGCCGAATCATCGGCCGTGAAGGTCGCAACATCCGTGCATTTGAACAGGCGACCGGAGTTGACATTATTGTGGATGATACTCCGGAAACCGTGGTCGTTAGCGGATTCGATCCCTATCGCAGGGAGATTGCCCGATTAGCACTTGAACAGCTAATGGCGGACGGCCGGATTCATCCTCAGCGCATCGAGGAACTGGTCAAGAAAATCGAAAAAGAGATGGAAGAGAAGCTGATGCAAATCGGTGAGGCCGCCTGCCTTGAGGCGGGAGTCACGGGATTGCATCGCGAACTGGTCAAGCTGGTCGGAAGGTTGAAATACCGGACGAGCTACGGCCAAAATATTCTTCATCACTCGATCGAAGTCGCTCATCTTGCCGCGCTGATGTGTGCTCAGCTTGGATTCGACGCCAAAATGGGACGTCGTGCAGGCCTGCTGCATGATATCGGCAAGGCAATTGACCGGTACACTGAAGGCACGCATGTCGAAATTGGTGTCGAGCTGGCGAAAAAATATCGTGAACCGAAAATCGTGATCAACACGATTGCCGCTCATCACAACGATACCGAGTTCATTTCACCGATTGGAGTGCTCGTTCAAGCCGCAGACGCGATCTCCGGGGCAAGACCCGGTGCACGGCGTGAAACGCTTGAGCTGTATGTAAAGCGATTGCAGCAGCTTGAGGAAATCGCGTCCAGCTTCAAGGGCGTTCAAAAGACCTTCGCAATTCAGGCGGGCCGCGAGATTCGTATCATCGTCGAACCCCAAAAAGTCACTGATTCGATGGCCGAGATGCTTGCGACCGAAATCGCGAAGAAGGTGGAATCTGAATTGGAGTACCCGGGTCAGATCAAAGTCACGGTACTGAGAGAATTCATTGCTTCAGGCCTTGCCAAGTAAGACTGCAGGCGCAAGTCGTCTGCTATTTGTCGGTGATGTATATGGAGAGCCCGGTCAGCAGGCGATTACCGCATTGTTGCCCGGGCTTATTCGTGAAATTTCCGCTGACATTTGTGTTGTTAACGCGGAAAATGCCGACGGCGGCAAAGGTCTCTCTCCGGCGATCATCCGGAAGTGCTTTGATGCCGGAGCGGACGTCTTGTCCGGCGGCAATCACACTCTCTATCGCGACAAGGCACATTCTGCTATTCAGGAAAATCCACGTGTGCTTCGCCCCTTGAATTTTCCTGGTGACACTCCCGGCCGCGGCTGGACCCTCTTCGAAGTATCTCCCATGATTCGCTGGGCAGTAGTGAATTTAATGGGACGCGCACTTCTGCCGCCCTCCGATGACCCGTTTAGGTTGGCGAAACAGCTTGTTGACACATTGCGCGGCGAAACAAACTTGATTTTTGTTGACTTTCACGCCGAAGCAACTGCCGAAAAACTTGCCTTTGCGCGGTTCATGGATGGACAGGTAACAGCGGTGATTGGCACTCATACGCATGTGCAAACGGCCGATGAGCAGATTCTTCTCGGCGGGACAGCCTATCTGACCGATGTCGGCATGACAGGGCCGCATTCGGGTGTAATCGGAATGGATACGGCCAGCGCACTGCATCGTTTCCTGCATCCCATGGGTGGCGGCAAATCCGGTGTAGCCAAAGACGAAATTCGTTTGCATGCAGCTGTTGTGGATGCGGACACCGCGACCGGAAAGGCGCGGTCTATATTCAGAATCAGACGCGATCTTGTAAAATGAGACTTGAAGCGATTATTGGAAATGCATGGCTCGGCGGCGCACAGGTAGAACCTGTGCGTATTCATCTCAATGAATCGCACATTGCCCGCATAGAGACAGGCGTATTTGTGCCGCAGTCGGAGACTCACTTGGCGTTGTCGCCAAATGAAGTGCTGTTGCCGGGCTTTCACGACGCGCACTTGCATCTCATCACCGGTGGACTGCAAATGGCGCAAATTGACTTCGGCGGCGCAACCACGGTGGACGAAATCCTCGAGCGCATCTCCGCTTACATATCCACAAACAAACCGGAACGCGGGCAATGGATTCAGGGACATGGCATCGAGCAAACTGAAGTTTCGGTCACCCGCACCGACCTTGACCGTGTCTGTCCTGATAACCCGTTCTTTGCTTGGACCCATGACCTGCATTCCGCCGTCTCTAATTCGAGTGCTCTGATTCAAGCCCGCATTGACGGAGCTATCAGAAACCCTGTTGGCGGAGTGTTCGAGCGTGGCCGCGACGGCAAGTTGAACGGCGTGCTACGTGAGAAGGCGGCTATCTATGTAGCCGATCAGATACCTGAGCCATCGCCCGATGAGTTGCACGCCAGCTTCCTTCGTGCGCAGGAACATGCGTTGTCGCTCGGTATCACTTGCGCCAGTGCGAGTGTCCGCCACGGACTGTTAAACGCATATCTCAATCTTGCCGATTCTTCCGACCAGGTTCTGCGCCTGAACATGTGGAAAGTTTCCACGACATTCGACTTCGAGGCCGACAGATTCGAGAAGCGGAACTCGAAGAAGTTTCGCTACGTTTGTTTCAAGGGGTTTACGGACGGGGCATTGGGTTCGCGCACCGCTTCCTTCTGGCAGCCCTACAGTGACGACCCCGGCAACTCCGGTGAGTTGCTGATTCGCGAAGGTCCGCTTGCCCGCTTCATTCGCAGTGCTCATCGTGAAGGCTATCAAATCGCCATGCACGCCATCGGTGACCGTGCCAATAGTGTTGTGTTGGACGCGATCGAAATGGCGGGCTCAAATGGCATCGGTCCGGAACTGCGTCCTCGAATTGAGCATTGCCAGCATCTCCGTCCGCGCGATATTGAGCGTTTTGCGAAACTGGGAGTTGTTGCCAGCATGCAACCTGTCCACTGCACAGCGGATATGAACTTTGTCCGGCCGCGATTGGGGGAGGAACGGGAATCAACATCATACGCTTGGAAGAGTTTGAAGGACGCGGGAGCGGTTCTGGCGTTTGGAAGCGATTGGCCAATCGAAAGCATGAATCCCATCTTGGGACTGCATGCCGCTGTCAATCGCACCCGGCCTGACGGCTTTCCGCAAGGAGGTTGGCATGCTGAGCAAACAATCACCGTGCAGGACGCGCTGCTGGCTTATTCGCAAGGCGCTGCCTTCGCGGCCGGTTGGGAGGAACAGATTGGGAAAATCGCCGAGGGATATCTCGCGGACTTTTGTGTATTGGACGAAAATCCGTTCAAAATAAATCCGTGCGACCTTCATAGAATTCAAGTCACACGGACAATTGTAAACGGACAGTCGGTCTATTCGTCGCCTAACTCAAGTCGTATTTCCTCATCCATTCGATGAAGTCCTTGATCCCGTCACGGAACTGAACGTCGTGCCGGAATCCGAGTTCCTGTTCCGCCTGCGTTGTGTCCGCAAACGTCTGAAAGACATCTCCGGGCTGGGGAGGCATCCGATCAATGTTCAGCGGTTTGCCCGTATCCTCTTCTATCCATTGCAGCAGCAGACGAAGTTCAACAGGTGCGTGAGAACCGAGATTGAAAATCCCGTATCTGCCTTCCTTGGATGCGACCCAGCGCAACGCGCCTGAAATCCCGCCGATAATGTCATTGATATGAGTGTAATCACGTCGTGAACTCCCGTCGCCGAATACCGGAATGGGTTCTCCGGAAAGTGCGCGTTTCACGAACTTGCGGATCGCAAGGTCTGGACGCTGCCGAGGCCCGTAGACTGTGAAAAACCGTAGGCAAGCGATCGAGATTCCGTATAGATGGGAATAGACATGCGCGATGACCTCTCCCGCCTTTTTGGTGGAACCATATGGACTCAGGGGATGGTCGGTGTTATCAGACTCACGAAACGGCCCGTCGTCCCTGTCACCATACACTGAAGAACTTGATGCGAACACGATTTGCTTAACATTCGACCTGCGGCATATCTCAAATAATCCGATGGTCGCGGCGACGTTGACCTCCGCATAAAGTTCCGGCTGTTCGAGCGAAGGTCTGACACCTGCGCGAGCTGCCAAATGCACAACCGAGTCGAAGCCATGGTGAGTAAAGACTTCGTCCAGGAGAGCCCGGTCCCGGATATCTCCTTCAACAAGTGTGAATTCCGGATTCAGCGAACAGTTGGATATATTCTGTTCCTTCAGCTTTCTGGGATAAAACTCATCAAAGCTGTCATAACAAACAACAGTATGCCCATTGCTTAGAAGGTTCTCACACAAGTGAGACCCGATGAATCCGGCACCGCCGGTGACAAGTATTCTACTCATGATAGTTGCTCTGTACCGCATTAAAGTGCAAGCTCAAGGCCAACGCAAGATAGGGGGATTTCTCCATTTATTGCAAACGAATTCTGCGCTCACACGAATAGATTTCATAAATAAAACAATTTCAATGTTTTAAGTTGATTTGCACGTATTGTTCGATTTCTCTCGAAACTTGACAAATAGGACAGATGGTTGTAAATTTATTGATTCTGGACGGTCGCCTGAATCTGCCGTCCTCTGGGGCGGAGTAGCTCAGTTGGTTAGAGCACGGGAATCATAATCCTGGTGTCGGGGGTTCAAGTCCCTCCTCCGCTACACGAGCGCCCTGAGCCGCCGGGATTTTTCCGGCGGCTTTTCGTTTTCAAAATCTGTCCACCGAAACGAACGAATGAAATTCCAAGACTGGTCATCGCTCATCTGCGTCGAATGCCATGCCGCCTCTCTCAGCACCCATGAGAATGGCCTGTTCTGTTCTGCCTGTGGAAAGCAGTATCAATTCCACAAGGAATCCGGGGTGCCGGTAATCGTCAGTTCTCGCTCACCTCTGGTCACTGAGGAAATCATGTCGCATGCAATCAAGGAGTCCAATCTTGACCTTGATGTCGCCAACAGCCATTGGAATACCGGTCCGCTGCGCAAAATGTTGGACAAGACATCTGGCAAGCGCGTTCTGAGCTTCGGGAGCGGTGACGGTGGAGACAGACAATGGCTTGAGCAGGCAGGTTACGAGCTTGTTTGCTTCGATATCTACCCCGGGCCGTTCACCGATATCGTCTGTGACGGTCATGAATTGCCTTTTTCGGATGCCCAATTTGACATTGTTGTATCGACCGCCGTCTTTGAGCACCTTTACAATCCGTTTCAGGCAGCCAAGGAAATCGCCCGTGTCCTGAAACCCGGCGGTGCATTAGTCGGTTCTGCTGCCTTTCTGGAAGCGTACCATGCCAACTCGTATTTTCACATGAGCCACCTCGGCTTGACTGAAGTTTTCAAGCGTGCGGGATTTGCCGAAATCGAACTTCATCCCGGATGGTCTTTCGTCGAATCGCTGAATGGTCGCTTCTGGATTTGGAACAATGTAAAGGTGATCAACAAATTGACCCGCCCGTGGCGCCGGTTTCGATACCTGGTAGGCATGGCTTTATGGAAGGCGGCCTATAACTTGAAAGGCAGAACTGTCCCTGACCGCGTCAGACTTGGTTTCGCGGGTTCACTCTTGTTCAGAGCGGTAAAACCTGATGTTTGAAAGCGCTGAGAACATGCTCCGGCAGATTGGTCCGCAGGACAAACTGCTCGTCGCATTGTCCGGTGGAGCAGACTCTTTTGCTGCAATAAAGTGGCTATCTTCTCGACATGAGTGGAAGTCACGGGTAGCCGCCTGTCACGTTAATCACAATCTCAGGGCGGATGCAAACGCCGTTGAGGACTTGGCTCGCTGGCAAGCAGCATCTCTTGGAGTTCCTTTTACTGCCGTATCTGTAGATGTTCGAGCCGAACTCAAGCGAAAGTCCCATTCCATTGAATCCTGTGCCCGTCGGCTTCGCTATGCGGCGCTCGAGAATGTCAGAGAATTGTGCTCCTGTCGGTTCATCGTGACCGCACATACGCTTGATGACGATGCTGAGACTGTTCTGATGAAGTTAAACCTGCGTTCCTCCTGGTATGAATGCACTGGAATCCCTCAGGTCAGAGCGAACATCCTGCGACCCTTTTTGCGCATTCGCCGCAGCCAACTTCATTCTCTGCTTGTTTCGCAGGATTTTGTTGACCATGACCCGATGAACGGGGATGTCCGTTTCATGCGAGTCACAGCCCGAAATCAACTCGGAGCGGCAGTTTTTACTCATCCTTCGCTTCCTCACAATCTGGCAAATCATGGTCAAGCCGTTCAAGCGCTAATCTCGTTGACATCAAGACTTACTAAACATAGAAAAATTAATCATATAGACTATAATTTTTCTGACCCCGACTGTCTTGAGAGTTTACCGAAAAACTTGTATCTTGAAGACTTAGACTTTCTTTCCGTCGAGTCCGCTTGGGCGACCCTCAGCGGTGCCCCCCAATCACGACTCAAAGCTCCACTGCGTCGGCAAGTAAACAAGTTCATTCGCTCAGACAACGGATTCTCAATTTTCCCCTTGCCGAATGATTTGAATCTGGTCAGGTCCGGCAAGCATATCTGGCTGCAATCAACAAGAGTTGAGGCATCTCCGCATTCGCGGCAACAGCAACAGGTCATCTTGACACCCGGCGCGTTTCAGAATTCAAATGCGGGCAGTCTCGCGTTATCGCTTGACAGTGATACACCTTTGTTGACTCGACCGTGGCGGCATGGAGAGAAATTCAAGCCAAAGTCTCGGCGGACACGCAACGTTTCGGACTGGCTCTCAGAAGCCGGCGTGCATCCGGGAATTCGCCGTCACTGGCCGGTTCTATGTGTCGGCGACCGAATTGTCGCGATTCCCGGACTTGGCGTGTGCGAATCCGTCGCGCCGCGTCCCGGTGTTCCACTTATGAAAATCCATTGGAAAGCAGTTTCGTTACGTGACCAGCAAATATCCTGAACGCATTACGACAGGAACTCCGCCGCGCGCCTTTCGCAAGTTCATATCGGAAGACGAGATTCAAAGCGCAGTTCAGCGAACCGCCGCGGAGATTCACGATCGTTTCCGCGGCAAAAATCCTGTCTTCGTCGGCGTTCTGACCGGTTGTTTCATGTATATGGCGGACATTGTTCGCGAAACCAACTTGCCGTGCACAGTTGATTTCATCAAGCTCTCGAGTTACCGCGATGGGATGGAATCGGGCCGGATTAAGCTTATCAAGGATATTGATATAGAAATCCGCGATCGACATGTCATTCTCGTGGATGACATTGTTGACACAGGTAATTCGTGGGACTTTCTTAGAGGCTATCTGATGGTCAGACATCCGGCAAGTCTCAGTATGGCGGCCTGCTTTCGCAAACCGAAGTCGATTCAGGCCGGTGTGCAAGTGGATTTCATCTCCATGGATTTGCCGGATGAATTTGTCATCGGTTACGGACTCGACTATGCCGGTTCAGGACGCCATCTTCCCGACCTTTACGTACTCGACGAAACAGTACAATCGTGAGTTTTAATAAGCAATCTCTATCTCCGAGGGGCCGCGGCCCCGACGATGACGACAATCGCGTTGAGTGGCGCAAGCTGTCACGCCTGCTGTATGTGTTACTCCTCGTTACGCTGGCGACGATAGTTGTGGCCCAGCTTGTTACACAGCGCGGCGCGGACCAGCTGATCTCCTATCACTCGTTCGAACAGGCTATCGCCGACGGACGCGTGCAGTCCGGTGTGATTCGGGAACAAGTCTTTCATGGACGCATGAAAGACGGTTCTAAATTTATGGTCACACTTCCGCCGACGCTTGACAGTCAGCTTCTCCAACGATGGAAGAATGCCGGAGTCGAGCTTGATTTCAAAGTAAAGCGTCCGGACATTGGCTCGTATCTGCTAGGAATGCTTCCATGGATTCTCCTGCTCGGCTTCGGCTTCATCATGATTCGCCGTATGTCCAACATGGGACCAAAGGGACTCTTTCAGTTCGGAAAGAGCAAAGCCCGCGTTTACTCCGAGTCCAACCAGAAGATAACGTTCGAGAACGTCGCCGGCGCCGACGAAGCAAAGGAAGAACTTCGCGAAATCATTGATTTTCTCCGTGATCCGAAAAAATTTGTGAGAGTAGGCGGTCGAATTCCCCGCGGTGTTCTCTTGCTCGGGCCTCCTGGGACGGGCAAAACACTATTGGCGAAAGCCGTTGCCGGTGAAGCCGGCGTTCCATTCTTTTCCATCAGTGGCGCCGAATTTGTTGAGATGTTCGTTGGCGTCGGAGCTAGCCGGGTTCGTGACCTGTTCGAGACCGGAAAGAAGAATGCTCCCTGCATCATCTTCATCGATGAGATTGACGCAGTCGGCCGCCACCGCGGCGCTGGATTGGGCGGCGGACACGATGAACGTGAGCAAACACTCAATCAACTCCTCATTGAGATGGACGGTTTCGAAGAGAATGACGGGGTTATTCTTGTCGCGGCCACGAACAGACCTGACATTCTCGACCCGGCGCTGCTTCGCCCCGGACGTTTCGATCGCCAAATCGTCGTTGACCGTCCCGATGTGAAGGGCAGGCTGGCGATTCTTCAGGTTCATACGAAGAACAAGCCGCTTGGCAGCGACATTGACCTTGAAGTGATTGCCAAGAGCACGCCCGGCATGTCCGGTGCGGAGCTTGCCAACCTGATGAACGAAGCCGCGCTGCTTGCGGCGCGTCGTGACAGTGACCGAGTGATGATGCAGGACCTCGAAGCCGCCAAAGACAAAGTCATGATGGGAATCGAGCGGCGATCTGTTGTCATTCCTGACAAAGAGCGCCGCGTCACCGCCTATCATGAAGCAGGACATGTGCTCGTTGCGATGTTTACACCTGAAGTCGATCCCGTGCACAAAGTCACGATCATTCCGCGCGGGCAGGCTCTTGGCTTAACACATTTTGTACCCTTGGATGACAAGCGCAGCTACTCTCGCCGTTACCTTGAAGGACAACTCTCGACCCTGCTTGCCGGCCGCGTGGCCGAGCTTGAAGTCTTCGGGGAAGTTACGTCCGGCGCGGCCAACGACCTCAAACGGGCGTCGGAAATTGCGCGGACCATGGTCACTCGCTGGGGAATGAGCGACAAGCTCGGGCCAATTACGTACGGCCAGAAACAGGAGGAAGTTTTCCTCGGGCGAGATTACACGACGCATCAAGATTACAGCGACGAGACTGCGCACGCCATCGATCAGGCTGTCAGGGAGCTCGTTGAAGGTGCTGAAAAACGCTCGCACGAAATCCTTAATCGTGAACGCCGCCGTCTTGACAAACTTGCCGAGACACTCGTGGAGAAAGAGTCGTTGAGCGGCGAAGAAATCAGGGAATTGCTTGGCCTTCCGCAGGTAAACGGCAAGGAAGCTGCCTCGTGATTGATCATAACGAAGAACAACGGCTGCGCGACCTCGTTCGCAAAGAGCTTGAAGCACGTGAGGAGCTGCGTTCCAGGGACAAGGCTGGCGAAATCAAGCTAACAACGATTGACGAACTCGAGCGCAAGCGGATAATCGAAGATGAAATCCAGCGATTCTATGCGGCGCGGGGGGATTACAAGCAGATTACCAATGAAGATGGGGAACTGGAATGGGTGACGGCACAGGAAGCCGCCGACCGTGAACGGCAGATTCCCGTTGACATCGAAGAGCTCGAAGAAGGTCAGCGCAAAGTCCGTAACAACATTCTGCTCATCGCTCTATTGGTCTTTGCGGGTGTTGCTCTGATGATATACGCCCTTGGACAAAGGCATGGAACGATTCAAGTGCTGTCCAATGTCGAAGGTGCGACAATCATTCTGAACGGAATGCCGACCGAATTCCGCACGGATAACATCTTGAAGGACCTCGCACCCGGTGTTCACATAGTTTCCGTCGAGAAGGAAGGTTTTGGAGTTGTCGGCGATGTGGCGCGCCGCGTCGAGCTGAAAGCGGCCGGAGAGGAAGTGCTGGTCTTTCAATTGGAACCAAAGGAAAGGCGCTTCAATGGACAAAGCCAGAATTGAGGCGGCGGTACGTGAGATTCTGCTGGCTGTCGGAGAGAATCCTGACCGTGCGGGGCTAAAGGGGACTCCGCATCGCGTCGCTGAGATGTATGCGGAAATCTTCGCGGGAATCGGCGCGGATCCTGAAGAAAAGCTGTCGCTTTATCCTGCTGAGAATGCCACCGAGATGATTATTCATCGGGACATTCCGTTTTACTCCATGTGCGAGCACCATCTGCTGCCGTTCTGGGGATTTGTCTCGATTGCCTACATTCCCGCGGATTCGCACGTAACCGGATTCTCGTCCCTTGCCCGCGTCGTGCGCGTTCTCTCGCAGCGTCCGCAATTGCAGGAGAGCATGACCACGGCCATTGCCGATTCCATTATGGAGAAAGTTCAGCCGATGGGTGCCTTTGTAGTAATTCGCGCTCAGCATTTGTGTCTGATGATGCGCGGTGAAAAGGTTCACGGCAGTTGGACGGTTACATCTGCCGTCCGCGGAGCTCTCTCAAAACAGGCCACGCGCATGGAAGCCCTGCTGCTCATGGATGGAAAAGCCTGAAATAAGAATATTTCGGCATCGCCGCGGTGTGCTTGAACTGGGACGAAAAACCCGGCTCATGGGCATCGTGAATGTTACTCCCGATTCCTTTTCAGACGGTGGCAAGTTTATTGAAGCCGGTCGTGCAGTAGAGCATGCGCTGATACTCGCTTCAAGCGGAGCAGACATATTGGACATCGGTGCGGAGTCTACCCGTCCGGGCAGCAAACCGGTGTCGGCCGATGAGCAGTTGAGCAGACTCCTGCCGGTCCTTGAGCAATTGCGAACGGAAACCGATCTCGTCATCTCTATTGATACGACATCGTCTGCTGTTGCCAGATTCTGCCTGTCTGTGGGTGCAGATGTTGTTAATGACATATCCGGGCTAAGGAACGACGAGCGATTGGCGCAGACGTGCGCGGAATACCGCTCAGGACTTGTACTCATGCACATGCGCGGGACCCCCGAAACAATGCAGCAGGATATTCACTTCTCCAACGTAGTGAGTGAGGTTGCACAGTCACTGGGCGAGTCGGTGGCAATTGCAGAGCATCACGGCGTCCCGCGTGACTTCGTGCTGGTTGACCCCGGACTTGGGTTTGGCAAGACGTTCGAGCACAACTATCAGCTAATGAGGCAGCTTGCTAACTTTGGCAGCCTCGCGGCAGGAGTGCTCGTCGGTCCTTCGAGAAAAGCATTTACAGGGCAATACTCGGGACTTCCGCCTTCGGACCGGCAGTTTTCGACTGCCGCCGCAGTGGCCATTTGCGTACTGAACGGAGCGGATGTCGTACGTGTACACGATGTTTCCCAAATGAAACAGGTCATCGACATCTGTGATCGCTATATGGAGCTTGGCGATGCCCTCCGATAATCTCGCGTTTGCCGAACTAACTGCTGATCATCTGCACGACGTGTTGCACATTGAGCGGGACTCATTCGCTGATCCTTGGTCGCTTTCTGCTTTTCGCAATTTCATAGTTCTCTATAGAACGAGTTGGGTTGCGCTGCTTGACAAGAAGGTCGCGGGTTACCTTGTGACGCAGTGGGTGCTGGACGAAGTGCATATACTCAATCTGGCGACAGACAAATCGATGCGAAGAAACGGAGTCGCGTCCTTCTTGCTGGACTTCCTTTTTGAAAGAGCCGTTCGGCAGAGAATGGCGGACGTATATTTGGAAGTCCGCGAATCCAATGAATCGGCGAAGGCGCTTTACCGCCGCTATGGCTTCGCTGAACTTGGAATCCGCAAGAGTTACTATCATGATGGAGAGAATGCGCTGGTGATGCACCGGCGTGTCCGAAAAACCGAACGCCCGGAAGAGGCAGAAGGAGAGTAAAATGGCACTCGAGTGGTTTCGCCGCGAACGAAGTGTAATTTCTCCCGAACAGAAGAAGACGACGCAAGACACGCTTTGGGTGAAGTGTGACAATTGCGGAGAAATTGTCTTCAAGAAGGAACTTGAGAAACTGCAGCTGGTATGCCCGAAGTGTGCATTTCATTTCGCGATGCCCGCCGAAGCGTATATTGACCTGCTTGCTGACAGCGGCACTTGGCAGGAGAGCGATCACTCCCTGAAGCCGCTTGACCCCTTGTCATTCAAAGACTCCAAGAAGTACAGCGAACGGGTGACAGCGTCAATCAAAGCCACGGGAAAAAACGACGCGATTACCATCGGCTCGTGCCGGATAAACGGATTTCCGGTTGAATTGGGAATCATGGAATTCTCCTTCATGGGTGGAAGTGTCGGCAGTGTTGTGGGCGAGAAAATAGCACGTGCCGTTGATCGTGCCATTGCTGAGCGACGTGCCCTGATCCTGGTCTCCCGTTCCGGCGGAATGCGCATGCAGGAGGGAATGGTGTCACTGATGCAAATGGCTAAGACGAGCGTGAAACTTACACAACTTGACGAGGCCGGCTTGCCGTATATTTCAGTGATTACGAATCCCACGACGGGCGGCACGACGGCGAGCTTTTCTATGCTCGGGGACATCATCATTGCCGAGCCCGGCGCACTGATTGGATTTGCCGGACCGCGAGTCATCAAGCAGACGATAGGACAGGACCTCCCGCCCGGTTTCCAGCGCAGCGAATTCCTCCTTGAGAAGGGCTTTCTTGACAGAATAGTCAACAGGCAGGAACTAAAGTCGACCATCACGCATTTCTTAAAGGCATTCATGAATGATTCGGTGAAGAGTTCGTGATAATTCTGATTTCAAATGATGACGGCATTCTTTCCCCGGGCCTGCACGCACTTGTGCGGGCCGTTGCGGATTTAGGACAGGTGTGGGTGGTTGCGCCTGACCGCGAACAGTCTGCCGTCGGCCATTCCATCACGATTGCAGAACCGATTCGCATCATGGACTACAAGGTTGGCGGCGCGTACCGCTCATTTTCGGTGAGCGGAAGTCCGGCGGATTGTGTGAAACTTGCACTTTCAGAACTCCTGCCCGAGCAACCGGAATTGGTCATATCCGGAATCAATCGAGGGGAAAACACCGGAATCTCCATTATATATTCAGGTACTGTATCTGCTGCGACCGAGGGCGCAATAAACGGTATTCCCGCGATGGCGGTGTCGCTTGATTCGTTCACTCATGAAGACTTCGGACCTGCCTCACTCGTAGCCCGCCGTGCTGCTCAGCAGATTCTAAGCGAAGGCCTGCCGGAGGGCACTCTGCTGAATGTAAACGTTCCCGCATTGCCGAGCGACCGGATTCTCGGAGTGAAAATCATTCGGCAGGGTCGTGGACGGTTCAAAGAAACCTTCCTCAAGCGGAACGATCCGCGCGGCCGGACTTACTATTGGATGGACGGCCACAAACTTCCGTTAAATGAAGTGGATACCGACGGGACGGCTTTGAATGAAGGCTATGTTGCCGTTACTCCCATTCACTTCGATCTTACTCATCACGCTGTGCTTTCCCAGATTAATACTTGGGCGGACGCATTGCATCCTCTGTCTAATTCATGAAGCACTCAGAACGCATTGTCATTCTCGACTTTGGCGGTCAAACTACGCAGCTCATCGCCCGCCGATTGCGCGAGCACGGAGTATACTGCGAGATTCTTCCTTTCAATGTGCCCGTCTCGGAAATTGCGACCGAAGAGACGCGTGGAATCGTGATGTCAGGGGGGCCGGCAAGCGTGCATGCTGACGGAGCGCCGTTCCCCGACGAATCAGTCTATGACCTTGGCTTGCCGATTCTCGGAATCTGTTATGGGATGCAGCTTATTGGCAAACACTTCGGAACCGCCGTGGTAAAGGGCAGAGCCGGAGAATTTGGTCCGGCCGAAGTGGAATACGTCGAAACCAACGCACTTCTGCAAGGCATAGAGCTCCCGATGCAGGTCTGGATGAATCATGGTGATCATCTCGAAGAGGTGCGCGCACCGCTGCAGCTAATGGGCAAGAGTACACACGGTGTTGTTGCCGCGGTCTGCAACCGCGGCACGAATGCCTTCGGTGTGCAGTTCCATCCCGAGGTGACTCACACGCCGCAAGGCTCCGCGTTGCTGCGTAACTTCGCCTTCAACATCTGCGGCTGCAAGGGCGGGTGGAACATGGAATCCTTCATCGATCAGGCCGTTGCAGATATCCGCGCAACCGTCGGCGGACAACGTGTTTTGTGCGCGCTGTCAGGCGGCCTCGATTCGGCGGTGACTGCGATGCTGCTGAATCGTGCCATTCCCGGGCAGGTTCTCTGTTTTTACGTTGACACAGGTCTCGGTAGATTGGGCGAAAGAGAACAGATTGTC
The DNA here is from genome assembly GCA_013360195.1 of bacterium. Classification (NCBI taxonomy): domain Bacteria; species bacterium. Next base: position 8,972 of record JABWCQ010000007.1, on the reverse strand, counting down.
GAGACCTTTCGTGAACATGGCCATATCGAACTCGAAGTGGTTGACGCCGCCCAGCGCTTCTACGAGGGGCTGAAGGGCATCACTGAACCCGAACAGAAACGCAAAACCATTGGCCGGCTTTTCATTGAAGTGTTTCAGGAAGAAGCCGCGCGGCATAGGGAAGTAACATTTCTCGCACAAGGCACTCTGTATCCCGATGTTATCGAGAGCGTTTCGGTAAAAGGTCCCTCGGCGACGATAAAGTCTCACCATAACGTCGGCGGTCTTCCCGATACACTGCATCTGAAATTAATTGAGCCTCTTCGCGAACTCTTCAAGGATGAGGCACGCAATCTGGGCGTGCTCCTGGGATTGCCGCGCACCATCACGCATCGGCATCCCTTCCCGGGACCCGGCCTAGCCGTGCGAGTGCTGGGCGAAGTCACCAAGGAGCGTTGTGATATTCTTCGGCAAGCCGATGCGATTTTCATGCAGGAACTCCGCGACGCCAATTGGTACGAACAGACTCGGCAGGCCTTTGCCGTGCTGCTGCCGGTAAAATCCGTCGGTGTCATGGGCGATGAGCGCACCTATGAAAGCGTATGCGTCCTTCGAGCTGTCAATACGGATGATTTCATGACGGCGGATTTCACTCGTTTACCGTATGAACTTCTGAGCCGCTCAGCGTCGCGCATCATCAATGAAGTTCGCGGCATCAACCGCGTCGCATATGACATCAGTACAAAACCGCCTGCAACTGTGGAGTGGGAATAGCGAACCTTGTGACCTTGTTTCGCCAAGTTACACGGAACGTAATGGAGTAACACTATGTGTGGAATTATCGGCTATACCGGTCAGCGCGACGTAACGCCAATACTCATCGGCGCACTAAAGCGCATGGAGTATCGTGGCTACGATTCAGCCGGTGTGGCGGTTCTGAACGGTAAGCTGAGCATCGTCAAGGACGCCGGCAAAGTCTCAAACCTCGAACAGCTCGTTCGCGAGTCCGCGTTGAAAGGAAACTCAGGAATCGGTCACACTCGCTGGGCGACTCATGGCGCGCCGAATCAAGTTAACGCGCATCCGCATTCCGACGAAAGCAACACAATTGCGCTCGTCCATAACGGCATCATCGAAAACTACAGCGCGCTCCGGCATGAGCTTGCAAAGTCCGGTCACAAATTCTCAACCGAAACTGACACCGAAACGGTCGCCCACCTTATCGAGGAATTTTATGACGGCGACCTCGCCTTGGCTGTCACAAAGGCTCTTCGGCTCGTCAAGGGCACGTATGGACTTGCCATCGTCAGCAGACATCACCCGGGGACGATTATCGCGGCGCGCATGGGTTCGCCGATGGTGATTGGGCACGGTCAAGGAGAGAATTTTGTTGCCTCCGATCCCGCGGCGTTCTTGCACTTCACTCGCGACGTGACCTATCTTGAGGACGGTGAAGTCGCCATCATAACTTCGGACCGCGTCGAGTATCGCAATCTCGCGGATGAGCCGGTTGACAAGGATCTTGAGCAGATTACCTTCGACATCGCCGCGATTGAGAAGGGCGGTTATGCGCACTTCATGCTGAAAGAGATTTGCGAACAGCCGCAGACTGTCGCCGACTCCATGCGTGGACGACTGCTTCTCGATGAGGGAACGGTGAAGTTCGGCGGCATGGCTGCCGCAAGTCAGACTCTTCAAAACGCAAAGCGAGTGGTTTTTCTTGGCTGCGGAACGAGTTGGCACGCGGGCCTGGTCGGAGAGTATCTCTTTGAAGAGCTTGCCGGTATTCCGGCCGAAGTAGAGTATGCGTCCGAGTTTCGCTATCGTTCTCCCATTCTCGAACCGGGAACAATCTGCTTTGCGATCTCGCAGTCGGGAGAAACTGCCGATACATTGGCCGCGATTCGAGAAGCCAAACGGCACGGAACTCCAGTCTTTGGCATCTGCAATGTTGTGGGTTCCTCAATTGCCCGCGAAACGGATGCCGGAGTCTTTTTGCATGCCGGTCCGGAAATCGGAGTGGCGTCAACCAAGGCATTCACATCGCAAATCACTGTGCTGTTCATGCTCGCGCTGCAGATGGGCAGAAGCCGCAGAGTCGGCGCGGGGCGCGGCAGGGAACTGGTGCAGGAGCTGAAAGAGATTCCTCAGAAAATTTCCCGCATCCTGGCATCTCGTGAGCGCATTGAGACCATCGCACATCGCTACAAGAGCAGCCGGAATTTCCTTTATCTCGGTCGGGGACTGAACTTCCCGGTTGCATTGGAAGGAGCGCTGAAACTCAAGGAGATATCCTACGTTCATGCGGAAGGCTATCCGGCAGCCGAGATGAAGCACGGTCCGATCGCCTTGATTGATCAGAATATGCCGGTCGTTTTCGTAGCCACGAAGGACGGTACATACGAGAAAGTGCTCTCGAACATTGAGGAGGTGCGCGCCCGCGGCGGACAAGTGCTGGTTATCGCAACAGAAGGTGATACGGAAGTCGCCGAGCGCGCAACAGAAGTCTTGTATGTTCCGGAAACAGACCCGCTGTTGACACCGTTGCTGACGGTTGTTCCGTTGCAGCTTCTCTCGTATTATATGGCTGTGCATCGCGGATGTGACGTGGATCAGCCTCGCAATCTCGCGAAAAGTGTGACGGTGGAATAGATGCGCGTCTTGCTGCTTGCCGTTCTGTGCGCGAACTTGGCATTCGCGTCAATGTCAGTTGAATTGAGACAGGCTCTGGCGAGCTTTGAAGTCAAGGATTTCGAAGGCGCGCGGAGATCGGCGGAAAACGTCCTGCTTTCCGGTCGCGGGGACGAGTTGGAGGCAGCCCTTTATTTGCTTGTGCGTGTCAACCTCGCCACCAAACAGGCCGAACGGGCGTGGCGCGGAGCGGAGCGATTGATGAGCGCGTTTCCGAACGGGGCATATTATGAATATGCGCGCTTTGCCCGCGCCGAAAGCGCGTTCCTGATGGGAAACACCGATGACTCGCGTGACGACTTGCAGTGGTGCGCCGACAGCGCCGGAGATGGCCGTTTGTCGAAGCGCGCCAAAGCGATTCTCGATGAGAATTCGGCATTTGACTTTGAAGAATATCTCTTTCCGCAGAATCGTGCCGAAGCGAATCGGGAAGCGTTTGGCTCCGAGCATCGCCCTCGCGTTCTCTTGCTGCTCTCATTTCCTGACCAGCGGGATCCGGCCGCGGAGCAGTTGCGAGAATCGTTTGTTTTTGCCTCCTCAGTGCTCGACAGGTTTGATGTCGAAGTTTCCCGGGTGGCAAGTGCGTATGCTTCGGTAAAAGAGCTGGACCGGGCGGCACGCGACGGCTTTGACTTGGTTGTTTTCGCGGGTGACGAAGGATCAGCAACGGCAATAGCATTGGCGAATGCTAATCTTGAATTCCCGATTCTCAAGCTGACCAGCACTCCCCGGCCGCTGGCTCAATTCTCCATGGGCATGGTTGAGTTTCTTCCCAGTCAGGAAACACAGGCTTTAGTTGGTGCCCGTTACGCGGGAATGGAGTTGGAACTGAAGCACGGACTCCTGATTGCTCCGGAGTCAGACATGGGGCGAGCCCACAAAGACGGATTTGAGCGCTGTTCAGATTTCGGACTGCGGCTTGATGGAAGCGTCTCCTATCCGCCGGATGCCGGGAGTATCCGTACCGAGCTGTATGACTTGATGTCGTCACCGGACCGGTTGGCAAGAGGCGGCGAAGTTGCCCAAGCAGTGCTGTCCCGCGAAGAACGCGAGAAACTGTTTGGTTCGGGCAATCAAGGAGAAACGAGTCTTCCCCCATTGCCAGAGTCGGACGCAGGCGCAGAGGCAATGTTCTTTTCGCTCTCCGCAGACCAGATAATAAACTTCTGCACTCAGCTCGGGCGACTGCCCGATGGAATGACACTCATTGGAAACAGCTCGTGGCTCGATGAGCGCGCGCTGATAAATCAGTCCGGTATTACTCGTGATATGTATATTGTCGCACCGCTTCTGCCGTTTGCTGACAGGGAAACCGAGACTCTCGCCGCATTGCGCGAGCATGAAGAGTTCGACGTCACTCCCTGGCAGTTACTCGGTGCCGACGCTGCAGACTTTGTCTCAGCAGTACTGGCAAACCAAATTGGCAGCGGGGCGGAGTTTGTTGATGCTGCGCGGGATATGAATCATTTCTCGGGTGCCGCGGTTGAAGTTGAGATTTCAGCAACCGGCGAGAACAGACTCGCTCGGATTATTCGTTTTGATGGCGAGGAATTGAGGGTAGTGAAGTAGTGGAAATCTGGGAAGCGATCCTGCTCGGGATAGTGCAGGGAATAACTGAATTCCTGCCTGTCTCGAGCGATGGACACTTGGTGATTGTGCAAAACCTGCTCGGTATGACCGAGCCGATGTTGACTTTTGACATCTTTATCCATCTGGGTACTCTGGCGGCTGTCTTCATCTACTTTCGTAAGCTGCTGCTGCACTATATCACGGGGCTCTTCGATGTGAGTCGCCGTGCAGAAAGCCTCAAACTTGTCGCGATGGTGGTTGTGGCTACAATACCGGCGGTAATTGTCGGGCTGCTTCTTAAGCATAAGATCGAAGAGACGTTCGGCAGCGCGTGGATCGCCGCTTCCATGTGGTTAATCATGGGAGTCCTGCTGGTGTGGAGCGCGCGCTTCAGCGGGCGGACGGGAAGAATGGCAAAGCTGACTGCAATGGATTCGCTGCTGATTGGCACCGCACAGGTCTTCGCCCTTCTGCCCGGAATATCCAGATCCGGAACGACGATAATAACCGGGATGGCTCGCGGACTTGCTCCCGTCGAGGCCGCGCGCTTTTCATTTCTTATGGCAATCCCGGCTATCGCGGGCGCAGCCGTGCTGCAGCTCAAGGATGTTGATCAGCGCGGATTGTGGACAGACCCGGTGATGCTTTCCGGTGGAGCCGCCGCATTCTTGGTCGGTCTGGGAGCGATAGCCTTTCTATTGAAACTTTTGAATACGGGCAATTTGAAACCGTTTGGCTACTATTGCATTACGGCTGCCCTGGTGATATTTGGTGTATTAACTGTGAATGGACAATAAGAACGAGATGCTTAGACTTTCCGGGAATTCGCGTCCAATAATTGGTATTTCACCGGGCTATGCCGGTCCGGATCCTGCTCGCAGTTTTGCGCCGGCGGGCCGTATTGTCTTTTGTGACATGAACTATATAGAATGTGTCGAGAACGCGGGCGGATTGCCGCTTCTGGTGACATTTTCAAGCGATAAAGAGCAGCTTGAGCGATTTGCAGAGCATGTTGACGGGTTGATTCTGATTGGTGGAGTTGATATTCATGCGAGCCGCTATGGACAGGAAATGCGCGAAACTGAACAGATTCCTGTTCCAGAGCGTGACGAATTCGAATTCGCGTTGCTTGATGTGTTCATCAAGCGCGAAAAGCCGATCTTCGGGATATGTCGCGGATTTCAAGCGTTAAACGTCTACTTCGGCGGCACATTAATTCAGGATATTCCCTCTTCTCTGGGTTCCGTTCACCACCTGCAGACTCCGGGTTCGACGAATGTCGCTCATCAAGTCAAACTCGAGGAGGGTTGCCTTGCTGAGCGGATTCTTGGATCAACTCTCGTGGATGTCAACAGTTTTCACCATCAGGCCATAGACGAACTGGGCACGGGTTTGAAAGCTGTCGGCTGGTCGGAAGAGGGAATCATTGAAGTGTTTGAGCACGATTCTCATCCCTACTTACTGTCCGTGCAATGGCATCCTGAACGAATGCGGAGTTTTTCGCAGCAACAGTTGCTATTCAAAGATTTTGTGAAGGCTTGCGGCCGTGAGCAGCTCGAACTGGTTGGCTGAGTCCATCCCCTCGTTCCGCAATCTGCAAAAGGCGGTTGCGAGCGGCAGCACGTTTCCGGTGGTGGCGATCGGCGGAACGGAGGAGTATGCGATTTCCGAAGCACGAGAACTGCTGGTTCGTCATTTGATGAAGGATGCGGCGGAGGATTTCGATTTTTTTGAAGCGGACGCCTCATCCTTGACGGCCGCGGATTTGAACGAGCAGCTGATGACCATGCCGATGTTCAGCCCGCGACGTGTCGTTGTGTTGAACGACGCGGACGAATTCGGGAAGGATGAAGCCAAAGCGAACTTGTTGAAGCGGTATCAGGCAAAACCGTCACCGACGACGAGTCTGATTTTAGTTCAGGCTTTGGAGCGCAAGCCGAATAAGTTCGAAATGGATCGTTTGACAAAGACTCCGGACAGCTACTGGTTCTTTGAGTTGAAAGTCAGTGAGTTGTCGAAGTTTGTCACCAGTTTCGCCGCATTGCACAAGAAGAAGATCGAACCGCGCGCGGTGGAGTATTTGGTTGAGAATTCAACATCGCAGCTGCGCGACCTTAAAGCGAAGCTTGAGCATTTGATTCTGTATGCCGGTGATGCCGCGGAGATTACGGCCGAGATGGCCATGCGGGCAACCGGGATTACGGCAGAGGTGGATCTGTTCAAGTTTGAGGACGCCATTTTGGCTGGTGATGCCTCTCGAGTATTGCGAGAGGCTCGTGAACTATTGGACAAGGGCTTGGAGGAGCTGGCCTTGCTGGGTCGGCTGCGTGCTTTGATGAGCAAAGTATGGCAGAGTGGCGGTTTGGCTGCCCGCCAAGCACCTGATGATGACTTTCGGAAAGTGCTTGGGGGTCAAGCATTTAAGAAACCTGAATTTATTCATGCGGCGCGACGACTTGGCAATGTTGCTATCCAGGACGCACTTTTAAGTTTGCTTCAAATTGAGTTGCATGCTAAGTCAAAATCTTCCGAGGTAAGGTCTTTTATCTTCGAGTGGTTATGGACGGTTTGCGGCGGAAAAAAATCCGGGAACGGTGGAACCTTGTTTAAACAGCGAGAGTATGTCAGGTAGGCGATGAACAACAAGCCGATCGCGTCGCAGACCGACGAAGAACTTATAGCCGCATTTCAGCAGGAAAACGCAGCGGCATTTGACGAGATTGTTCGTCGTTATCGTGACCCACTATACAATTTTGTGGTCCGGCTGTTAGGGGATACCCTGTTCAGCGAGGACATTGTTCAGGAGACGTTTGTCCGGGTTTACCGGAACAAGCATCGATATCATCAGGTGGCGAAATTTTCGACGTGGATATATACGATTGCGTCGAATTTGGCGAAGACTGAGCTCAGGCGGCGGAAGGTTCGTAATTTCTTTTCCATCAGTTCCAAGGGCAACGACGAGCGCGACTATGATATACAGGATCAGGGCGTGGACGTCGAGAAGGAAGTTGACGGAAGAGTCCGCACGGAGTTAATTCTGCGGGAGATTGAAAAGCTTCCTTACCACTTCCGGGAAGCGGTCTTGCTCAGAGACGTGCAGGATCTCTCGTACGAAGAAATATCAGAAGTGTTACAGGTGCCGCTGGGCACCGTCAAATCACGGGTTAACAGAGGGAGAACCCGCTTGCAAGAAGTATTAAAGTTTTTGGCGAATGAGGAGTCAGAAAGTGATTAGTCCCGACAACAACGCAAAGAATATGGAGTCTGATTGTTCGGCGGAGCATCAGAGAGTTCGGAAGGCGTTGCAAACTCTACCCAAAGCAACTTGTCCGGTTGGATTTGAATTTCGACTTGAGCGCAGACTGGCAGGGAAGCCGGTCGGCGGGACACGCTCCGGCTGGAGCATAAATTGGTTGGGAGCTGGAGTCGGTTTCGCGACGGCGATGGTGCTGGCGGTATTCCTGTTTGATTTCGGGACGGTACCGGGCACGAATCCCGCGAACATCACGGGGACTCCCTCGCAGGTCAAGACGGGCGGGACTCAGATTGAGCAGCCGGTTGACATTGCGAAGACATCAGTTGAAACAGCGGCACCGGTAACGGCGCCGGAAAAGTCATCGGAACAGCTGGCGGCGACGCCGGATTCGATGAAGGATAAGACCAAGCCGGGCACGTTGCCGGAAGGGAATTATCAGACGGTTGGTACGAAGAGCGGCAGATAAGCTGCATTGTGTTTAGAATTGGGTTTGGGGTGTAAAGCCTCGGCAGTGGTGCCGGGGCTTTTTTTTGTGGTGCCGGCTGGTGTTGTAGTGATCTCTTTCCCCGTAGGTAGTTGAGTGATTTACTCAAGTCGGCAAGTTGCGTGCTGACATTCCTCCATTTTCCGTTCGGGCCGGACGGTTGATCAGGCCGCCGAATACCTCGCGAGTTGAACTTCGGTCAGTTAGCTGGCTATAATTTACAACAGAAACGGGGCAAGGTCAACATATTTTTTCATTTTATTGAACTTAATAAACACATGTTCAAATTACAGTTAGTCAATATTTGGCGTTCTGGAGAGGCATATTGGACTGAAACAGGAATTCTATTGACCCTCCGTTACTTGGAATTTGAGGGGTGGGAGGGGTTGCGGGAATTGTCCGGGGGGATTAGATTTTGGTTTGATACGGTTAATCATATTGAAGGGTAGGGGAAGAAGATGAAGCGAGCATTATTTTGGTTGATTCTTCTGGCTACGAGTGTGAGAGAGAGATTGGCAATCAGCAGTGTGCGGGGTCGCGAAATGAAAAGACTAGTAGCCATTTTGTTAATCGCCTTTATTGGCTCAGCGCAGTCATCATTTGCGCAATTCAATGCGATTATTTACAACACGGGCTGCGAGCTGGCGGACGCTTGTGTGGGCGGCACGGGTTATCCGGACGGGACGAGGACCGTTCAGATTTTCTGGGATGCGGATAATAACGGTCCAACTCCGAACGACGTTCAGCCGGTGGTTGGCGAAGGATTCGGAGAATGCAATTTCAACAGCCTGCTCTTGAACGGTGAAGGGTATTTGGGCTGCGCGGGTGCGTTCTTTACGGACCCGGCTTTCACGATTGTGACAACGACTCCTCAGCCTTCAAAATACTGGTTTCGAGTTTGTGACGACGCCAACTCGATCATGTGGATTTCAGACACGCTTACGATTGCCAACGGATTGAATGAATACGATCTTACGGCTTCCGGCGGCTGGA